>NZ_JAYFEQ010000282.1:0-26529 GCF_055795085.1 Phormidium sp. CCY1219
AGCCCTGTTGGGCTGCTGTTTGTGTAAGGGGACGGATTCCTCCCCGTGCATGAATGACAGGGGTTTCCATCCGTCCCCTTACCAACCCTAATTTTCGATGACGATCCAGTGCCCTTCCACTCGGGCGATCGCTCCCCCCGGAAACGGATCCGTGCGCGCTTGGTTGGGGGCGTTAATCAGGTGGGTCAGTTTTTCCACATGGTCGAAAGTCGGTGCGCTGGGAAGAAGTTGCTGCAAAAGTTGCCGCATCGCTCGTCGCTGAATCCCTAGAGAGGCAGCGCTCAATATGCGGCGATTGAGGCGCACTGCTTCTACCGTTCTACCTTTTTCCCCAGAAAACTTGACTTTTTCATCGGTTTGGTATATAGAAGATTCCAGTAGCCCCTGGGCTTCCGCTTGCAAAAACTCCACATCAGCGCGCAACAGTTCGGCAGTGCGAGCTAAGTGCTGTTCCACGCTGGAATTAAAGTGGGTTTGCAAGTAGGGTAATAATTCCTGGCGAATGCGATTGCGCGAATATTTTAAATCCCGGTTGGTGGCATCTTCCCAAACCTCAATGTCGGCTTGATGACAAAACGCCTCGGTTTCCCAACGACTTACGCCTAATAAAGGACGCACCAGTCGAATGCCACCCTCTAAAAACCGCTCCCAGGCGATCGCCTGTAGTCCATCGGCACCGGTTCCGCGAATGGCATGAAACAAAAAGGTTTCTGCAAGATCGCTTTGGGTATGTCCGGTGACGATGGTGCAATACTCATGCTCGTCCGCGATCGCTTTTAACGCTTCATATCGCCACTGTCTCGCCTGTGCCTCGTTTTTGAGTGCTTGATGGGATGCCGCTTGCAAATAAAACGGCATCTGCCAGCGCTTTGTCAGGGTTTCCACATATTCTGCATTGGCTCGCGAGTCTTCACGCCAGCCATGATCGCAATGAGCGACCCCTAGGATCCAACCCCATTTGGGCTGCAAGTCTAGGAGCAATTGCGCCAAACACAACGAATCTTGTCCCCCAGAAACCGCCAGCAACAGGCGATCGCCCTTTGGCAATAATTGCCTCTGGCGCAGAGTTTGATGTACTCTGGCGTGAACAGAACTCCATCGGTTCATGCTTTCCCCATCCACATCCGCAACCCTTGCTCAGTTCTCTAGCTTTAACCTTTCGTGTTCGATCCCAAATCCGTCCCATATCGATTTAAACCACCCCGGCGATTAGAAATCGGGGGTAGGCAAGCCTCCGTCCTCATAAAACTGAATAATGTTAGCCATATATTTGACAGAGGGATTCCGGATTAATCAACCCTCTCAGCTAATTTTTTCTACCGTTCCCAAAAACCGGGATAAAATGACATTGAATGTCAATTTACACGCCAACAAAGAAGGGTAAAGGAGGGACCCGAACGCCCGGTTGAATAACCCTAAAATTTTTAGTTTAAAAAGTATGATAACCGCTCGAAATATAAGTTTTAATTTTATGCATACACCTTTTTGAGTTCAGAAAAAACTTTCCGGAAGCCGGGGCGTTAACCGGAATAAGGATGCGTGCGATCGCTATTTTTATTTCCAACTAACTAACGCAAAATACCACATAATACGCCGCACGCATCCCGGTTTAAAGTCCTATGCAAAATTGCTGAAGTTGCGCTTACTCATTAGGAAGAGAAGAAGGTTCGGCGATGCCGGGAGAGACAGCAGGAGTAGGGTCACTTTCCTCCGGACAAAACTCCAGACGCAGTTGAACTTTGCCGCGCCGCCAATATTGGCCCGGACTTAACACTTCACAGTCTAGACCGCCAGCGAACAAGCTTTCCTCTTCTAACTTCGTTTGGAGCAAATCCATAAATTCACTGACTTTGAACGTACATTGAAACATTAAATTACTGCCACTGGTAGACAGAACGTCCTCATTTCCTAGGGTTTCGAATTTACGATCCATCTCTATCTCCGCGTTCTAAAGTTTGACAGGGTTGGGATGCGTTTGACTTGGGAGTCACTCGTCTTTACCCGAGACTCCGCCCGGTTGTGAGCCAGTGGAGATTGCCGGACAGGAGACGAGTGACTCTGAGAGTTAACGGTTCAAGGCTTAGAAAAACCAACCGTAGGAATGCAGCCCTTTGCCCAAAAGATTGACCCCAAGATAACAGATCCAGACAACCACAAAACCAGTTGAGGCTAAAATTGCCGGACGACGACCTTGCCATCCTCGGGTAATGCGAGCATGGAGATAGGCAGCAAAGACAAGCCAGGTAATTAGCGCCCAGGTTTCTTTGGGATCCCAACTCCAGTAAGATCCCCAAGCTTCGTTGGCCCAGACGGCACCGGCGATAATGCCGATAGTGAGTAGGGGAAATCCCAATCCGATGATGCGATAGCTGATGTTGTCGAGAGTTTCGGCGAGACTGAGACGTTGTGGGGACAGAGGTGGGCTGGTGTTTGCTTCCCTGTGGGAATCGATCGCCTCTAATTTTTGGGGAGTTTCCACTTCCACCAAATCCAACACCGCCACATTACCGGCAACAGCACTGCCATTATTCTCGCGAACCGCCACGGGGGAAGATCCATTACTCGAATCAGTCTGTGGGTCTAAAGTGGTGCGATCGAGAGTTTCCATTGGTTGGGCGGGACGATGGGTGCGGTAGTTAGAGTTGCGATAGGCACCGTTGCCGATCGAACTGCCGCGCAATTCCACATGTTGCCCGCGCGTGACCACCAAAAAGGCGATCGCCAACAAAGACCCCACCATCAAGGTGGCATAACTGAGCATCATCACGCTGACGTGCATCATCAACCAATTGGATTTCAGGGCCGGAACCAAAGGTGCGGCGGATTGCATTTCCTCGGGTAAAGTCAGGGCAGCAAAGGCAGTAATGCCCATTGCCACGGGGGCACTGACCACGCCCACTAAGCGACTGCGGCTCATATTTTCGGCAATCAGATGAATTGCAGTAATCCCCCATGCCAAGAAAAACAAGGATTCATACAGATTGCTCAACGGAAAATATCCGGCTTCGATCCAGCGTGCGCCCAGTAGAGTGGCGATGCACAGGTTGGCGATCGCCATCCCACTGGTACCAATGGCAGACAACCACGGAACCCCCGGAAACGCAGCCGAGATTCCATACATCAACATGGTGATGAATAAAACAGCAAATGAAGCATTATCAAGCCAGTTTTGCAGGATAATCAAATCCACAAGCGTTCTCCCCTCTTGTTGTCGAATCGATAAGGTTTCGTAATTTCTTTCTATCGTACCGATTCTTGCCGCCTTCACGGAGATAAAACTACCGATTCAAATCGTCCCAGACTCACCAGCAGGGTCTGAAGTGACTGGCCCGGTAGGCGATCGCGCCCTTAGCCCTATCGCGTCGCTTCAGTAGAACCGGTTCGGAAAATGCTGGCCCACTATGCCCCACCGGGGGGCACAACCCACTAGCGATCGCAGTTTTCGGGCTGTTAGCCTGGGTGCCGTTTAGGAATCGTCGCTTGGGGTTGCCGGAGCGCTGGGAGGTGTAGAATTTTGAGGGTCTTCGCTGGCAGGAGTGGGTAAAGGTTTGGGTTTGCCTGCTTTGTTCAAACGGACAAATACCTGATAGCGGGTGGTGCGATCGCTTTCCACTGCGGTGCTAACGCCGATAGCTTGTATGGCATCGATCAGGATTTGTTGTTGGGAAGGCAATTGAATCCAACTGGGCGTTTCGGTCTGGATGGCGCGCTCCACATCCATAAAAAAGTGACCGTTGTTGGGGATCAGTTCTAACGGCACGATATCTTGGAATTGTTCGCTCATGGCGAGGGGTTGTTTGGGGGCGGGAACGATCGCTTCGCCCACCGGTGCGAGAAAACTTAAAAACGCCACATTGCCATTCAACCATCCGTGGGTCACGGAGAGGGATTTTTGGGGGGATGTCCACTGCACCACGGGTTGCGATGCGAGTTGGGTTTCTTCCACCGTGAAGTTATATTCCTCGCTCATTGCCCGATCGAGCTTTTTCAGCGTTTCTTCACCGGCGCGGCGATCGCTGGCTTGCACCATAAACAGTACCCCAATTGGATATCTGGCGTTACTTCCCTTCACTGGGGGAACGATCGAGAAGGAAAATTCCCCCGCCATCCAACTGAGCAAATCTTTCTCTAAATCGAGGTTGGTGGTACTTTTAATCGAGCGTCGCAGCCATTGCGGATCTAAAGGAGAAATGGGATTGGCGTCCACGCCTGCGGTATAGTCGGACCACAACTGCTGCAAGTTGCTGCCCGAAATCATCATTAACGTGTCTGCGGGTAAGCGAGTTGCCATCGTTCTGGCGTTATTTTCCACAGTGTATTTGAGCTCGCTATCCGGTTTGAGCCACGCCATACTGTCGAGACCAATACCGTCTGACTCCAGGGTGAGTGTGCTGGCAAATCCTTGATTGTGCTGCTGTGTGGCTATCTTTTTCGGGTTCGGGTTGGCTGAGTTTAATGAAGCAACTGCCGCCGCTATCGGCACGTTGATGAATAACCGCGCAAAGGGTCGCGAGGCTTCTAGTCGCTGCCAGACTTTCGTTGCCCCTGCCATGTCCGCTAGAGCCGGTGCGCCTTTGTAGGTGTCAATGATGCGGCTTATCGTGGGGCTGTCGTTGCTGATGACCAAATAGCGTCCGTCGAGTACGGTTACGGCGTATTGATTCTCTTCGGGCACTCCCTGCATCTGTTTGATTTCCACGTCTTTATAGGTGCGGTTCACCCATCTGCCATTTTGCGGGGGTTGGGCTTTTTCTAAGACTTGCTTGGCGCGCAAGGAATTGTTAATGGGTAACACCATGACTACAGAGTGCTGACCGGAAAAGCGCGCTGCAGATGGGGTGGAATCGGTTTTGTCGTTGCCGATGGGTACGGGAAAGGGGGGCAAGAAGCCGACGGTGATTTCCGAACCGACCCAAGGCTGGATATCTTGCTGGTAGTTATAGCCGTTGACACTTAAGAAGCGATCGCGCAACTGCAGGAGGTATCGATCCAGCAATGCTTGACTCTCTGGGGTGCCAAATTCGCGCAATTTCCGCCACTGACTCTCATCGGTGGTCAAGGAAATGGCCATTAGCGCATCCTGGGGTAGGATTTCGGTTCCCACCGGTACATCGGGTGCGCTTCGCCGTTGGACGATGGACCAAAAGCTGATAATACCGCCACCAATCACCAGAACCGCAGCAGCAGCTAGGGCAATGGAGATGGGGGCTTTCTTGGTTTCGATTTGTTTGGGTTCAGACATGATGTTGTCACAGCGCCTCAGCAACGAGAGTGCAATCGTTTATCGATCGGGGCAGGTTCGGTTGGGTTGCCTTAACGACTCTAATTTAACAACAAAACCGCCCCCCCTAGTGCTGCTTTTCGCAAACACATTCTCCCGGGATTTTGCAGACCGTCGCTATTCGCGGTTTGGGGTATCCGGTGGGGCGATCGCTCTTTTGCAAAATCTTCGGTTAATTTTTCTGTTCTAAAAAGGATATTTCATCACAGTATTTGCCTCGTTGGGTTCCAGAAAGTAGCGGTATACCCGCTACTTTCCTCTTATTACCCTCTCCCGGTGGAGATTCATATTTTTAGCCATTGCCCATTTTTGACTCAGAAATAAAATCGGCAAAATCGAGCGTTTCCTAACTTTAATCCTAACAATTTTTTGGTTATTTTACGTTCATCTCTAACGAGAATAGCTATCCAGCACCCGGGTGCAATCTAACAAGAAGCACGCCAACAAATGTGATACCCTGGAGGTATTTTGCAGGCGCGCTCGGTGTTTTTAACCGTTGGTAGTGGTAGGTTTTCAACAACAAACCGTCTTTTCTACTGGCTGATAGAGTGTATCGCGTTGTTGATAGGAACGCCCGCTGGAACGGATAGCCTGTTGTAATGTTTGCGGTTCCATCGCGCTACCGCCTTTTGCTCCTGCCATTGTGGTAATGTGTTCTTCCATTAATGTGCCGCCAATATCGTTGCATCCCCAGTCGAGGGCGGTGGTGGCACCGTTTAAACCGAGTTTAACCCAACTGGGTTGATGATTGGGAATCCACTTTCCTAGGAAGATGCGCGCTACAGCGGTTAAGTGGAGGGTGTCGGATAAGTTGGGTTGATCGCGACTGACGCGACGGCGTAAGGGGGCGGGTGCTTGTTCGCCGACAAATGGAAGTAAGATAAATTCGGTAATTCGGGCGGGATATTGCTCGGCGATCGCGGTTTGTTGCAGCGATCGCAACTTGGCGAGATGCTCTATCTGCTGTTGGGGGGTTTCCAAATGACCGCACAGCATGGTGCTGGTGGTGGGCATTCCCAGACGATGGGCGGTACTGACAATCTCGAGCCAAGTGGCGGTATTAATTTTTTCCGGGCAGATGATTTGTCGCAGGCGATCGTCGAAAATCTCTGCCGCCGTTCCCGGCATGGATCCCACGCCCGCTTCCTGGAGGGCAGCGATAACATCCCGATAGGTTAATCCATCCTCTCGGGCAATAAACTGGATCTCTTGGGGAGAAAAAGCGTGCAGGTGGAGTTGAGGAAATTCATCTTTAATCGTGCGAACCAGTTTTTGATAATAAGGTAAAGATGCGCCTCGGATTTTGGCTTCGGGATTCAATCCTCCTTGCATGCAGATTTCGGTCGCGCCTCGGCGAACCGCCTCGGCAGTTTTTTCGAGAATTTGGCCCCAATCTAACCAAAAGGCACCCTCATCTTCGCGATCGCGGCGAAAGGCACAGAAATTACAATGCTGTTCGCAGATATTGGTGAAATTGATATTGCGATTGATGACATAGGTGACGCGATCGCCGACTTGTCGCTGACGCAAGGCATCCGCCGCTTCGCGAATGGCGCTGATTTGTGCCGGCTCCTTCTGTTGCAGAAGGATCGCCGCGTCTGCGGGGGACAGATCGCGATCGGCGAGGGCACGATCGAGAATGGAATTTACAGATATAGCAGTCACGGGTTAATAAAGTAAGGAGTTACTGTGGTTTATTGTGACAAAAAACACCTCGGTTTGAGAAATGGGGGGTTAACCTGGGAGGTCGCGGGTGGAGGATTCGCGATCGCTTTCTGGTGGTAATCGTTCTAGCCATTGCATCCTATGGGGGTGATTTTTGACCCAGGAGGAGCGATCGACTCGCATATGAACCAGATATGATTTAAGATTACTCCCCGTCACCCACCGCCCGAAATCCTCCGGCGTGCCTGGTTCATTATATTGGAACAGACGATTGAGTATTAACTCCCCCCACCGCTTTTCGGTAATAGGAGCGTTTGAAAGAATACTTAATTTTATCTTTAATGGGTTCTGCGGCAATACGCTTGTCAGCCGATAAATTCCAAATTGGCATAATCTTTCCCCCTTTCCCCTTCTAATTTTCCAACTCAGGCCACAGTCCTCACCTCTTAAGAATTTCTGCATCAGTCCCATGAAGCGATTCGACAAATATCTTTTTAGCTCGATGCCTTTTTCGACGCTCCATTAAACTTTCTATTTTATATTCTTTATTTTCCCCTGATAGAATTGAGTTTTTGCTAGGCCATTAGCGTATTATATCCTCAAGAGAATAGGCTGATTTTGTTGTTTATGATTTTAACTCGATGACTCGATTTTCGCGAAATCGCTCTTTTGAATTGACTCGGGCAAAAATGGGGCATCCATTGCCACGTTTGTTGAGCTACGGGAAACACTATCGCGGGCAAATTTGGCTAGCGATCGCCTGTTCGATTCTCAATAAACTGTTCGATCTCGCCCCGCCAGCTTTAATCGGCGCTGCAGTGGATGTGGTAGTCAACCAGCAAGATTCTTTAATTGCCGAATTTGGCATTCAAGATATCTTCTCGCAACTGGTGGTGCTGAGCTTCATCACTTTTATCGTGTGGGGACTCGAATCGGTTTTTCAATACGCTTACGCTTGCTTGTGGCGCAATCTCGCTCAATCCCTACAGCACGACTTGCGCCTCGATGCCTACGCCCACTTGCAAGAACTGGAATTGGCCTATTTTGAAGAACGCTCTACTGGCGGTTTGATGTCGATTTTAAGCGATGATATCAATCAATTAGAGCGCTTTCTCGATGTGGGTGCGAACGAACTTTTACAGGTTTCCACCACGGTTGTGGTTATCGGCACTGCCTTTTTTATTTTAGCACCCAGTGTAGCTTGGATGGCCATGTTGCCGATGCCATTTATTATTTGGGGGTCGATCGCCTTTCAGCGTCGTCTTGCGCCTCGGTATGCCCAGGTGCGAGAAAATGTCAGCTTGCTCAACGGTCAACTGGCCAATAATTTAAGTGGAATGACCACAATTAAAAGCTTTACTGCCGAAAAATATGAAGTCAAACGCATTGCGCGCTTTAGCCAAGCCTATCGTCAAAGCAACCGTCGCGCGATTGCTTTTTCTGCCGCATTTGTTCCGTTAATTCGCGTAATTATTTTAATTGGATTTACCGGGACTTTGCTTTATGGCGGACTAGCCGTGGTGGAAGGCAATTTGGCGGTGGGTACCTATAGCGTTTTGGTATTTTTAACTCAACGACTACTTTGGCCTTTAACCCGCTTAGGACAGACCCTAGATTTATATCAGCGGGGCATGGCTTCGATTACCCGGGTGATGAATTTGCTCGATACTCCCATCGCGCTTCATCGCGGGGAAAAGCCGTTAACCCTGGAATCGGTGCGGGGAGAATTAAAGTTGGACAATGTAAGTTTTTCCTATAGCGATCGCGCGCCGGTTTTGCAGGATTTGTCCCTGGAAATTCCCGCTGGAAAAACGATTGCCATTGTCGGGGCTACCGGGTCGGGCAAAAGTACGGTGGTGAAGCTATTGCTGCGACTTTATGAAATTCAATCGGGCACCATTACATTAGATGGAATTGACATTCGGGAACTTAAGCTGGGCGATTTGCGCCGCGCGATCGCATTGGTCAGTCAGGATGTTTTTTTGTTTCGCGGAACTGTGGCAGAAAATATTATGTATGGGAGTTTTGATGCCAGTTTTGAGTCGGCGATCGCGGCGGCAAAAATGGCAGAAGCCCATGAGTTTATTATGGCATTGCCTCAAGGTTACGAGACGATTGTGGGAGAACGAGGACAAAAGTTATCCGGCGGACAACGACAACGAGTGGCGATCGCTCGCGCTATTTTAAAAAATCCGCCAATTTTAATCCTTGACGAAGCAACCTCCGCTGTGGACAATGAAACCGAAGCGGCGATTCAACGCTCTCTAGACCGGATTACCCAAAATCGCACCACGATCGCGATCGCTCATCGTCTTTCTACGGTGAGAAATGCAGATTGCATTTACGCGATGCAGGGCGGCAAATTAATCGAATCCGGCACTCACGAAGACCTATTAGACCAAAATGGCATATACGCGAGTCTGTGGCGAGTACAAATGGGAATGAAAACCTGAAAGACGATGGCTTAGCCCCAGCATTGCCCTGTTAATCCTATGATAAAATAACCTGGGATAGGGTGGGCATGGCTTACCCGACTCTCAACCAATGAAGGCCAAACGGGAATAGACAGCTAAAAAATGATTAACTTAGTGGGTAGCAATCAACCCGAAAAAGCGGAAGACCAATGGCGGGGTCAGTTAGCGGATTTTGCCAAAGCCAATCAAGAAGAATTGGCCGCATTGTCTTGGGGATTGTGGTTGGAAAACCAACACAACGACAGCGTTATCGGTATCGATATGTCGCCGAGGCCGCATTTCGTGTATTGTCCGAAAGCGGCGATCGCTCAATTAAATGGCAAAGTCAATAACAAACTTGCAGAAATGATTGGGGTAGTGGAAAACTTTAACCCCGAAACAGAAGTGTTGCTCGTTGGAATTGGCAACGGTCAAGTGAAGGTGATTGAATTTGAAATCGACCCCCCGCCCCCGGTTTGTTTTGAGCGTATGGGACATGACGTGCAGACATTAATCGAACGCTTGGAAAACCGCCTGCAAGGGTAAGGAGCGACTGTAGCCAAAGGATTTTATAGGTGGTATTATTCCCTATTGCGGTTAATTCTCTAAACTCGATACAGTCGTTCCATTTGAGTGGTAAAAGTATTGTTTGAAATCGGCGATCGACTCCTTCTCTACTTCAAAAATAGCAAGGGAGTCGCTCGCACCTCTACACAGGGGTACTATTCATTGAAAACAGGGATATAATTCTTCGATTCGGTATTATTTTCTCGAACTCCCTACCGCCTGCGCTGGATTTGACCAACCTCAGCGACTCTTCGTTGTCTCTCGGGTGGGCGCAGATGACCGCCTCTTTCTAATATTCGATAACGGTTCCGTTGGGCAACCGGATTTCGGTGCCCGGGGGAAAGTCTTCCTGAATCAAGGGACTTTGCCCCTCGGGGTTCCTCCTTTCCTGGGGGACATTTCTAATTACCGTGTCATCGGAGAGTTGCTCGATTGAAGGAGTGGAGGCATCAGTGGATCGATCGCGGCGGTTGGCACCCGATCGCTCCGTAGCCGGGGTACCTCTGACCCTTCCTTCACCCGCGTTGCCGGTTGAGGGATTCATACTATCGGTAGCCCCATCGCGGCGGTTGGCACCCGATCCCTGGGGTGACGGGATACCTCTCACAGTACCATCGGGCAAGATGACAATGGTTCTACCATTGGGTTGAGTGATAATTGTGGTGCCATCTGCGAGGGTTCGCTGGGTGGTTTCCCCGGACTGGGAAGCCTCATCGCCCGTTGGGGTGGGCTGTCCGGGCGCTCGATCGCGGTTCGCTTCCCCCCTGCTTTCGGGTCGGTTCGCTTCCCCCCTGCTTTCGGGTCGGTTCGCTTCCCCCCTGCTTTCGGGAGCGCGATCGTACTCGCAATAGCGATCTAAGTCTATCACATTGCCTCGCGGGTTAACCATATAGCAGCCGGGATAGTCCTGTGCCCTTGCTGCTTTTTCGCCAATCGGCATCAACACCATCAATCCTGCCGAGATTGCTAGGGGTAAAGATAATTGTTTTAACATTTGAGCGATAAACCTCCGCAAGTCTAAAATATTTCACGTTCTTTCGTTCCGAGGGCAACCCTTGGCAAATTTTCGAGCGCCATGAAGAATATTGTCCTCAGTCTGGGTACTTTTAGTTCTATTTTGACAAATTGTTGAGGGCGATCGCCTCTTTCATCCGAAAGATTATTTCCCTCATCCGAAAGAGCGATTTTCGCTGCGTTTATTCGCTTTTAAACCGAACAGCCATCGAACACTATAGGTTTGAAATTTGTTGAAAACCCTTACGAGACATAAATTACCAAACAATCCAGAGCGAACTAAAAACTCCTGATGTCAAGAGCGATGCGGTTTCCAAACCCTGACAAAAAAGGGGCACCCTTCCATGCCCCCGATTTTTTAAACTTGCGATTGCGATTTATTGGTGAAATTTGATTGACAAAACCAGTGTTTATTTTGCAATTTATTTGGCTATGTTTGCCGAATTATTCCGCAAAAATTGCCACGCACTGTTGAAAGCTCTGCTGGGCATAATCCGGTATATTTTCAAATCCTATGGAATGAAATCCCGTTAAATCAAGCGGTTCTAAGTTTTGCTCCATCGACCATTGAAGGCCATCACGAGAGGGTTGTGCATACGCTCCTTGCAGGTCAACCACTTTCTCACCTTGAGCTATTCCTTGAAAACACCCACTATTATCGGTTTGGAAAGCGTATTTTAATCCGCTCATCGAATTAGCGGTTTTGCGGAACACCACATAAAGCTGACCCGGTGCATCCGGAGTGGGAGATTGCCCGTAAAAATACTCGCCATCGGGCAAGTTTTCTAGCCCGCGATCGCCGACATTTTCGCTCGTGGTTTCGGGATTGAGCGTGGGGGGAGTTGTGGGAGTTTCGCTTTCCCGAGTCATCTGAGGATCGCCACACCCGGCGAGAATCGCCACGGTGGCGAAAATTTGCCCCCATCTCCAGAAGTTGATATTTGTGAAAGTCGCGCGGGTTATGCGCCTATTGTTTGGCAGATGAACTGTGGGATGTTGCATGGAGTCTCCTCTATCGCGATCGAATTAAGAAAGCGGGTGGAGGACGATGGCCATCCACCCGGGTTTTCTTTTACGAACAAAAACAACTCAAGCCATATTGATTATAAAGGGTTTGACCGGAATTGTTATGGGGTTAAGAAAAGTTTTAGCCTGACTTAAGAAAGGCTTATGCCGCCACACCGCCTCCCCCGAAGTTGAAGGCGATCGGCTGGTGCGACATACGGGATATTTGTATAAAAACGTGAGAATCTGTCGCCCATCCTACCAGATGTGCTTCTGCCAGTCGGCCCGTGCGAAGAAACTATCTAAAATATAGAAACGAGAATTTACCCAATCCCCTCAATGAGGTAAAAATCAGCTTTGCTCCGTTCAAGCGTCTTTTGAAAAAGTAGAATCTCCCCCTATCGATAGAGGCAATTGTAGTCAGTCTTAGGATAGGATTTTATCGCCGTTGCAGAAGAGGTTTGCCCATGCCAATTTTAATCATTTTTCTAGGATTATTAATTTTAGTGATTGTAATGGCAGATGTGTTAGTTACGAGTTTGACCGCCGGCGGTGCCGGACCTTTAACGGGAAAGTTATGCCGTGGAGCCTGGAAAATGGGTCTTCGCTTTAATCGCAAGCATTCCAACCACCGCTTTTTGACCCTTCTCGGCTGGATTTTGCTGGTTGGCATTGCCTTGCTTTGGTTATTTTTGACGTGGGTGGGATGGACGATGGTGTTTTGCTCGTTTGATGAAGCGGTGGTCAATTCCACAACGAAAATTCCCGCCACGATAGGGGAAAGAATTTATTTTATGGGTTATACGCTTTCTACCTTAGGGTTGGGAGATTTTCAGCCAGCTACTGGAATTTGGCAGTTCGCAACGGCAGTGGCTTCTGCCAATGGTTTTTTTTTAGTCACCCTGGCGATCGCCTATTTATTGCCCGTGATTTCCGCCGTGGTACTAAAACGCCAAATTGCGTTATACATTACCAGTCTAGGGGGTACGCCGGACGAAATAATCCTGCGCGCTTGGAATGGGGAAAATTTCGGTCAGTTCGATCAGCACTTAATTACTTTAACTGCGATGATGAGCCAAATGGCAGAAAGTTATCTCGCTTATCCCATTCTGAATTACTTTCACAGTGTGGAGCGCTCGAAAGTTTTTGCCTTAAGCATTGTTACCTTAGATGACGCTTTAACTCTGCTGTATTACGGAGTTCCGGAGAAAAACCAGCCGGATCCAGCGGCACTTCGACCCGCACGACGTGCGGTTTCGGGATTTTTGAAAACTCTCAAATCCGCCTATATCGAACCCGCATCAGAAACTCCGCCGCTTCCGCCTTTAGAGATGCTGGCTCAGGAAGGCATTCCCACTGTCAGTGACGAACAGTTTTGGCACAATACGAAGCATGCCACAATTCGCCGACAGTTATTGTTGGCTCTGGTGAAACATGATGGCTGGACGTGGGATGCCGTTGCGTCAATGAAAACCACCAATCGCGGCACCTGGTTAGATGACGAAAGCATCATAGACGATGCGGAACTTCACTAACCGGGCGATCGCGGATGCAATGTGATTAAAAAATAGGAGCAATAGAATGAAAGCACTGAAATACATCTTACTGAGTTTTCTAGGAATTTTAGTAATTTTCATCCTTTGGGGCTTAATAGAACCGTATTTTATCGACAAACAAGAAGAAGTGGCTACGATTCCCAATCTTCCCGAAGCATGGGAGGGACAAAAGGTGGGAGTCGTAGGAGATTTTCAGGTAGGAATGTGGTTGGACAATACCAATACCGTGCGCCGCAGCATCCAAGAGTTGGTGGAAGAAAAGCCGGCGTTTGCTTTAATTATCGGAGATTTTGTCTATCATACTTTGCCCGATCCGGAGACAGAGATTGGTACAGTGACTGAGTTGCTGCGTCCGCTTGTGGATGCAGGGATTCCGACCTATGCCGTGTTAGGAAATCACGATTACAGTATGAGTTCTCCCGATGGGGAAGCACAAGAACGGGTGGCGCAACAGTTGGAAGGAGAACTCGAAGCGATGGGAGTGTCGGTTCTAGAAAATGAAGCCGCGAGGGTATTCCTGCCTGGGGAAAACACCGAACCGCTTTATTTGGTGGGAATTGCGGCAGACTGGCCCGGTCGCGATCGCCCGCAAGTTGCCTTTGCCGATGTACCCGACGCCGCACCTCGCTTTGTGATGATGCACAATCCCAACTCCTTTGCGGAATTTGCGGCGCAAACCGCCCCGATCGCAGTTGCCGGACATACCCACGGCGGACAAATTCGCTTGCCCTTGACGCCGCAATCTTCTTGGTTGAGCTTTGTGAAACAAGATAAGGTTCATGCTGATGGCTGGATCGATAAAGGATATGGAACGGAAGGGAATCGACTTTATGTGAATCGCGGCATTGGGTTTAGCCTTCTTCCCATGCGGATTAACTGTCCGCCGGAAATCACTATGTTTACGCTGCGCCCCAATGATACAGTTGGTTCGTAGACAGGAGGAAATCATCGGATGATTCAAGTCATTGGGGATACCATGAATTCGGCTCTGGGACTCAGCCGGGATCCGCAGCAGCTCACCTTGTTGCAGATGGGACTGCGGGCGATCGTCATTTACGCGATCGCCCTCGGGATGGTGCGCGTGGGTGGCGATCGCCGCTTTATCGCCAAACATGCGGCTTTAGATGTCCTCTTAACCATTATTTTAGGCTCCACCTTAAGCCGCGCCATTAATGGCAGTGCGCCTTTTTTTGAAACCCTGGGAGCCGCTTTCGCACTGGTGCTGCTGCATTGGCTATTAGCCTTAATTGCGTTTCATTTTGACCGTTTCGATCCTTTAATTAAGGGGCGATCGCATGTGTTAATTCAAGATGGGGAAATCAATCACGCCGCCATGAAAAAAAGTCATATCAGTTATCGCGATTTAAAATCTTCTTTGCGCTTGAAAGCTAACCTTACCGACCCTTCTCAAGTCGAACAAGCACGGCTAGAAGCCAGCGGCGAAATTAGCATTATTCTAAAAGACAAACCCCCCAGCGTTGTAGAATTACCCGTAGAATCTGGGGTGCAAACCGTGCGAATTCAACTGAACTGAGCGCTCCGATATCGTCCGCCGGAATAAATAGAAAAACAAATTAATCCGCCTGGGCGGAGGAGGATTCGACTTTCCTCCGCCTCCGAAAAACCCGGGGCGATTTCCATCGATTACCTGAATTCGCCATTTACCGGACGCGATATCATTCTATCCGAAAATATAGCTCGCGCCCCCTTCCCCGGGGGCTACGTTGATTCAGAACAAATAGGGGTTAGGCCAGAAATTGAGAAGGAATTCTAAGCTCAATTTTGACGGTTCAATTGCCAAGTTTTACCGCCCCGGGAAGTTTATATCGGCAGGGGTTTTGCTGCCTCAGCGTCGTGGAGGAATGTTGGGTTAATATTTTTCTTCTCCCTCGCTATCGTCTCGCTCTCTTGCATTATCTACATTGCCCTGATGGCCTGTTTTTACGGCTTGATTGCCATCTTCGCTGCCCGGTTCATTGATAGTATTGTTATTATCGTTCATCGTCACTTGCATCGGTAAATTCGGGTTTACCCAAATTTCCTCCTGATGCAGGCCAATGTGAAGATTTTCCGAATCTAATGCTAATTTAAGCCGACGACGATATTCTCGCGAAATATCCCATTGTTTCATCGGTTTGACTTTTATCCACAGTCTGACTAGCAAACCGCGATCGCTAAAATCATCGATGCCCAGCAGTGTCGGTTCTTCGAGAATGTCCTCTTTCCAGTCTGGATCTTCATTCATCTCTTGCGCCACGGTATGAATGACATCGATAACCTGATTGATGTCAGTATTGTAAGGAACGGGAATTTTTAAATCCGATCGCGCCCACTCATAAGAAAAATTGACCACGGATTTTATTTCGCTGTTGGGAAGCGTGACCAATCGTCCTTTAGCATCGCGCAGTTGGGTAATTCGCAGATTCATATCTTCCACGACGCCGCCCAACTGATTCATATTTTCTACCACAATCACATCCCCGACGGCAAATTGGTCTTCTAACACAAAGAAAAAGCTATTGATAGCGCCTTTGATTAAGTTTTGCGAACCCAACGTTATCAGCAAACCAATCACACCTGCCCCCGCAATCAATGCGCCCAAACTGACGCCGACCAAACTCAGGGCGACGATCGATCCGATCGCAATCCAGGTGAATAAAGCCGTACTTTTGAGTAAACTGGAAATCGTGGAAACGCGCAATTCCAATCGGCGGGAATCTTGCGCCTTGATAATCTGACTTTCGGCAAAACTGGAAATCACACGGTTGATGGCAATATAACTGAGTCGAGTTCCCACATAACTGACTACAATCACCACGGCAATAATCAAGGGAATTTCTAGGGCAGAAAGAACGGCAACCTGGAACGGTCGAGTATAGGGAAATAACCCCAAAATTATCACAATTGCACTGACCCAGATGGCAATTTGCGCGATTGCGATCAGGTGTTTCTCGACTTTTTGCAAGTTGTCTTTTTGTTCGCGATTGAGTTTGTGGGTGATGGGGTGATGAGAGATAACATTGGCGGCAAATTGGGGCACATCAATTTTTTGGCCGATGCGAAACAGGACAAATGAAAGGGCGATCGCACCGACAATAATTCCCGCCGCAATCCAAGACTGTCGGATACTATACTCTTGTTGTCGTTCTAAGCGCGACTGCTCGAGAGCTTGGGGCAGTTCTTCTTGAAATTGTTTCACCAACGCCCAAGGTGTAGTTCCCAGCAGATTTGCATCTTGTTGGGTAACGGTCAGCAAATACGTACCATTCACGTAAATTTCGGGTAACTTCGTATTTTCTTGCTCCATCACCAGGATTTCTGGCGTAGCGCTAGCGGCGTCTAGATAATCATTGCGGATTTTCTGCAACTTATTTTCAATTCGTTCCAACCGCTTGGTGATTGAAACTTTTGGTGCAGCAATTTCTAACACGGGGTGTCCATCTAATCGCACCCATTCGGTTACGGGATTGACGGTAGTAGAATTGGATTGATTAAACTGGGCGGTTGCTGGCGGTGCGATCGCCACCGTCAAGAGGAAAGTTGTAATAAAAAAGGCGATAAAAATCCCTTGCTTTTGCCAACATTTGGCTGGGTTTTTCAGCTTTTTTACCCTCCCGATGGTGCCGGCGATCGCGCGGCGATAAAGGGTTTGCAAATTTCCATAATTCATTCAGATCGAACCTCCACCCAGTCATACGCGGGTCAAACGATATCGATCGCAGATTAGTCAGATTAGCACCGGTGTAACATCCCTCTAAGGGAAGACCTTGGATAATAAATTTCAGTTCGATCGCATTTCCGGTTTAATCCGTGCGGCGTGAAACCTCGGGCTAAGCGATCGCTTCTTTCCACATAGGGAGAATTAAAACGGGTTCCCAGGACGAACCTGGGAACAGATGCAAAAATCGGTCATTCAAAACCCTGGGGAATTATGCACTGACTACAGTAATTTTACTGGCAGCTTTCAGGGCTTTTTCCCGCGCCTCTTGCACGGTCTTTCCTTTCGCTAAGGTGACTCCCATGCGCCGAAAGGGACGCGCATCCGGTTTGCCAAACAATCGCAGGTCTACATCGGATTCTGATAAAGCATCGGTAACGCCTTCATAGGCAACTGAATCTAATTTTTCTTGGGCTAAAATTACCGCACTGGCGGCTGGATAGAATTGTTCGATTTTCGGGATTGGCAAGTTTAAAATCGCGCGCAAATGCAGTTCAAATTCGTTCAAATTTTGGGAAATTAATGTCACCATTCCGGTATCGTGGGGGCGGGGAGACAGTTCGGAAAAAATTACTTCATTTTTGGTGATAAAAAACTCGACCCCAAAAATGCCCGCCCCGCCTAAAGCATTGGTGACTTTTTCGGCGATCGCCTGCGCTTCTTTCAGCCGTTGTTCGGACATGGGGGCGGGTTGCCAGGATTCTTGGTAATCGCCTCTTTCTTGCCGATGGGCGATCGGCGGACAAAATAAAGTCGGTCCATCCCACTGCTTAATCGTCAGCAGGGTAATTTCCACGTCAAAATCTACAAACTCTTCCACAATTAACTTTTGACTGTGACCCCGAGACCCTTCTAGGGCGTATTTCCATGCTTTTTCTACTTCCTTGGCATCCCGGACAATGGACTGTCCTTTCCCGGAGGAAGACATCACCGGTTTGACCACATTGGGAAATCCGATTTTTTCGGAAACTTGAATGAGTTCGGCTAGGGTGCTGGCATAGTCGTATTTGGCCGTGCGAATTCTTAACTCTCCCGATACCAAATTTCGAATGCGATCGCGATTCATGGTGTAATTGGTCGCCTTGGCAGTGGGAATGACAATAATCCCTTCTTTTTCCAGTTCGAGTAACTTTTCGGTTCTAATTGCTTCGATTTCGGGAACGATAAAATTGGGTTTATGTTTGTCCACAACCCGTTGCAATTCTTCCCCACTCAGCATCGAAATTACTTCTTTTTCATCGGCTACCTGCATGGCGGGAGCATTATCGTATCGGTCCACCGCGATCGCCCAGTTGCCCAATCGTTGAGCGGCAATCACAAATTCTTTCCCGAGTTCGCCAGATCCAAGCAACATCAATTTTTGTGGCACACGCATTCTATGAATCCCCAATTGACGACAAGTCCATCTATTGTAGAC
Source organism: Phormidium sp. CCY1219 (assembly GCF_055795085.1). NCBI lineage: Bacteria > Bacillati > Cyanobacteriota > Cyanophyceae > Oscillatoriales > Oscillatoriaceae > Phormidium > Phormidium sp. CCY1219. The sequence goes on from NZ_JAYFEQ010000282.1 coordinate 18,677, forward strand.
CCTCCCGGCATATTTGCCCTCAGCCCCCCTCGGCATCCCTGTGGCTACAACTTTTCAGGTTTTTTTGTAACATGATTAACAGAATGCCCCACCGGCGGGATGCTATCTTCCAGCCATCCTCGGAGCTGCATCCCTCGTCAGTAAACCCTGTAAACCTTTATTTGCAAGGGATTGGAGCGATTAAAAAAAATTTTTCTCTATCCCCTTGACACCGAGCGGCAAAATGTATTATGCTGTAGCACAGTAGGAACTGAGTTGGATGCGGCCTCGCGAAACACCCTGTTTCCAGGATTGGGAAAAGCCGGTCGTTATGCTAACCGCCGGTCCTACTGCACTCATTCAAATCATCTTTACCTCGTTTTGTTGCTTTAAACGGCGACTAAGTTACAAAAGCCTCTGGGCAGGAACTGTGCGAGGAGTGATTGTTGCATGTGGTTGCACTTGCGATTCATTTGCGCGACGCGCGGGGGTTCGACTCCCTCCCTCGGCTCTAATTTTTTATCGCTCATGCCGAGGATGCAAAACAATTAAATCGCTCGCCGCCTGTCCTGCCTTTAATATTCTTGAGAAAAGAGCGTTGCCCCTCGTGCAACGCTCTTTTCATTTGCCAAACCCGATGATGAAAGCAGGGAAAATTTTGTGCCGATTTTCACTGGGAGGCGATCGCTCTCGGAGGGGATATCGAGGAGTTTAAGAGACAATCGAAAAAAAGGCGATCGCCGCCAATGCAAGAATACAGCATTGGCATCGGATCGTTTTAATTTTCACAAACAAAACAATCTGTGCTTTCCACCTCTGGGAGTTCGCTTCGATCGCCATCGACCTTTTGCATCGAGGCGATATTAGGCACTGTCGGTATGCTGTGGATTTTAGACTCGATCGCCTCTGGGTTTGGGGAAGGGAAAGCACAGATAGCAGATTGACAACCATAGACCCGAGAAGCAAGCGATCGCTCATTTTTGTGAAAGTTGTCAATCTGCAACATTAAATTTGCCGAAAGACTTGACCCATAGAGAAAGATGTGGTAATAAGAATAGACTGGGGGTAAATCAGGAGAAATGGCAGAAGCGATCGCCCCAGTGCTTCCGAACCTTTCCTCCCCCCGAAAAGAAAGCGAAACCCGACAATTGACAAAAACCGAGAAAAAAGATTGCCTTGCAGAAGGCACCTTTCTATGATGGAAAGGCAATCTTGGCGGTGCAATGGGGTTCGAGTCCTCGAGCAGAGGGCGGATTGTTGATGGCTTCATCGTTTTCGCCAAACTGTCAGTAGCGACCCAAACCAAATCCAGGCGAGAAATCCGAGAGGAGTTGCGCGCCGAAAGTAAGGTTGAGGGGAAGCAGACAGTGGGTTGCGCGAGTGAACCCGAGTCTAGTCGAACGGACAGGCAAAGGTAAACTCAGGCTGAGGCAAATCCCTGACGAAGTGATTTAAGTGTGAGGAAAACAAATGGCTCTCGAATATCCAGAAGATCTGAAATATCTAGACTCCCACGAGTACGTTCGACTCGACGGCGAAATCGCCACAATTGGCATTAGCGCATTTGCGATCGACCAACTCGGAGACATCGTATTTGTGGAACTGCCCGATTTAAGCGAAGCACTGACCAAAGGAGAGACCTTTGGCACCATAGAATCAGTGAAAGCCGTAGAAGACCTTTACGCCCCCATATCCGGGACAGTAGTCGATCGCAACAGCGAAATCATTGACGCCCCCGAAGCGATCGCCGACGATCCGTATGGAGAAGGGTGGTTGCTCAAAGTGCGCGTCAACGATCCCGACGAACTCGAAGAGGCGATGTCTGCCGAAGAATATCGGGCACAAGTCGAGGGAGAGTAAAACCAAGCTGTCGCAAAGCGCAGAGGAATGAGCGATCGCGCCACCACCACAGGGGGTTGGAGAGACAGAGTATTTTGGGGAAATAAAATTGAGCGGCGCAGGCACTCCATCCCCAGATGCAGCCACTGCGTAGCCCCCCAAAGTCCGAGAGAAATCCCCACCCACCCGAGAGGCGATCGCATTCATCGGCATAACAATTTCCCCTGACAGATAAGGCATCAGAGAGTATCCGGAACCTTATTTGCCAGGGGAAAGCTGTCAGAATCGAAACAAAAAACGCAACCGGGCAGGAGTTTTCCCTCCCCAAGCGATCGCCCCTACCCTAAGTACAGCAGCGCTTTTGCAGGCAAAAATCAACCCTTCACAGGGCACCCAGGGTCGGGATTGCCCTAGAAAGGCGACCGAAATTGTTGCACAATAATAGAGAAGTGTAGGCGGTTAACTGGGTATTGGAAGATTGCCAACATTCCCGACCCAGACCGTGGGGGAATCAACCCCTATCCAGAAACCAGAACCCCAAAACAAGACAACCGGGCAGAAACTACACAGGTTAAGACGTTAAGAAATCGGAGTTCTATGCTGAAGTCGAAAACCACAATCAACCACGCAGAAGTAACCCAACCCGTGAAACAGACCACCCAATCCACTGCAGATCCACTAATTTCCTCCGATTCTTTCGTCCGACGGCATAACGGGCCATCGCCCCAAGAAATCGACCAAATGCTCAAAGCGATCGGGTTTTCCACCCTAGACGCCGCGATCGAGCAAACCGTACCCGCCAGCATTCGACGCGATCGCCCCCTCAACTTGCCGCAACCTGCCAGCGAATACGCAGCCCTCGATCGGCTCCAAAAAATCGCCGCCCAAAACAAAATCTACCGTTCCTTCATTGGCATGGGGTATCACGACTGCATCACCCCCCCTGCCATTCAGCGGAACATCTTAGAAAATCCCGGGTGGTACACCGCCTACACCCCCTATCAAGCCGAAATTGCCCAAGGCAGACTCGAGGCCCTGCTGAACTTTCAGACCCTCGTCATCGACCTTACCGGACTCGAGATTGCCAACGCTTCCCTCTTAGACGAAGCCACCGCCGCCGCCGAAGCCATGAGCATGAGCTATGGCTTGTGCAAAACCAAAGCCAACGCCTTTTTCGTCTCCCAACACTGCCACCCGCAAACCATCGAAGTGGTGCAAACTCGTGCCCAACCCCTCGGCATCGAGATTATCGTCGGCGATCCGCAAACCTTCAGCTTCGATCGCCCGGTATTTGGCGTCCTGCTGCAATACCCCGCCACCGACGGCACCCTGTACGACTATCGCGACTTTATCCAACAAGCCCATGATGCCGGGGCCTTAGTCACCGTCGCCGCCGACCTCTTGAGCTTAGCCCTGATAGCGCCCCCCGGAGAATTTGGAGCCGATATAGCCGTAGGCAACACCCAGCGCTTCGGAGTTCCCCTGGGATACGGCGGACCCCATGCCGCCTATTTTGCCACCCGGGAAAAATACAAACGGCAAGTCCCCGGAAGGATTGTCGGCGTTTCCAAAGACACCCAAGGCAAAACCGCCCTGCGTCTGGCCCTGCAAACCCGCGAACAACATATCCGCCGGGAAAAAGCCACCAGCAACATCTGTACCGCCCAAGTGCTGCTTGCGGTGATGGCATCCATGTATGCGGTTTATCACGGGCCCGAGGGCATCAAACGAATTGCCCAAAACCTGCATCGGCTGACCGAAATTCTCGCCCAAGGATTGAAGCGTCTCGGATACGATATCGGATCCGCGCCCTTCTTCGACACCCTGCGCGTGGAATTAGGCTCCAAATCCCTCGAGGAGATTCTCGCCGCCGCCGACAGCAAACAAATTAACCTGCGAACCTTCGATCGCACCACGGTGGGGATTAGCCTCAACGAAACCACCAGCGTCGAAGACCTGGTAGACTTGTGGCAGATTTTCGCCGGCACCGCAGACCTGCCGTTTACTGTAGAAGAACTGGCAGGGGAAGCTAAAGGAGAATTTGAGGCTCCCTTTGCGCGCACCAGCGAGTATCTGACCAATCCGGTGTTTCATCGCTATCACTCGGAAACCGAACTGTTACGGTATCTGCACCGCCTGCAAGCCAAAGACCTCTCCCTAACCACTTCGATGATTCCGTTAGGGTCTTGCACGATGAAGCTGAATGCAGCGGCGGAAATGATTCCCGTAACTTGGCCGGAATTTGGCAAGATTCACCCCTTTGCCCCCACCTCGCAAACTCAGGGGTATCAGACCATGTTCCGACAGTTAGAGGAATGGCTGGCGGAAATTACCGGCTTTGCGGCGATTTCCCTGCAGCCCAATGCGGGGTCGCAAGGGGAATATGCCGGACTGCTGGTAATTCGGGAATATCACCAACAGCGCGGCGAGGGTCATCGGAATGTCTGTTTGATTCCCACCTCGGCGCATGGAACCAACCCGGCGAGTGCGGTGATGTCCGGGATGAAAGTGGTACCGGTGAGTTGCGATGACCAGGGGAATATTGATTTAGAGGATTTGAAGGCAAAAGCCGAGAAGCACCGCCAAAACTTGGCGGCGCTGATGGTGACTTATCCTTCCACTCACGGGGTATTTGAGGAAGGGATTGAGGAGATTTGCCAAATCGTTCATACCCACGGCGGGCAGGTTTATATGGATGGGGCGAATATGAATGCCCAGGTGGGGTTATGTCGTCCCGGAGATTTTGGGGCGGATGTGTGCCACTTGAACCTGCACAAGACGTTCTGCATTCCGCATGGTGGCGGCGGCCCGGGGATGGGACCGATTGGGGTGATGCCCCATTTGGTGCCGTTTTTGCCCGGACACTCGGTGGTGGATATGGGGCGATCGCAGGGGATTTCTGCGGTGTCGGCTGCACCTTGGGGCAGTTCTAGCATTCTGCCGATTTCTTGGATGTATGTTGCCATGATGGGGGCGGAAGGTCTGAGTGAGGCGACTAAGGTGGCGATTTTGAATGCGAATTATATTGCGTCTCGGTTGGGGTCTTATTATCCGGTGCTTTATAAGGGTAAGGCCGGTTTGGTGGCCCACGAGTGCATTCTGGACCTGCGATCGCTGAAGAAAACTGCCGGGATTGAGGTGGATGATATTGCGAAGCGCTTGATTGATTATGGCTTCCACGCGCCTACGGTGTCTTGGCCGGTGGCGGGAACGATGATGGTGGAACCTACGGAAAGCGAGTCGAAGGAGGAACTCGATCGCTTCTGCGATGCGATGATTTCGATCCGTCACGAAATCGAGCAAATCGAGTTGGGTCAGGCGGACCGGGATAATAATGTGTTGAAGAATGCACCGCATCCGGCGGAAGTGGCGATCGCTACGGATTGGGATCGTCCCTATACCCGGGAAGCTGCGGTTTATCCGGCCCCCTGGATCCGCGATCGCAAGTTCTGGCCACCGGTGGGTCGGGTGAATAATGCCTTTGGCGATCGCAATCTGGTTTGCGCTTGTTTGCCAATGGATGCTTATTCTGAGGCATAAGTAGGTGCGGCGATCGCGGGTTGTGTTTTAACCCAATTCGCCTGTTTTTTTCCTCCCTCCAGATAAATTTTTTATCTGGAGGGAGGTTTGATTTGGGCGGGGTTTCTCAGAGTTTCGGTGACGCGATCGGCTCGCTTATATCGGCGTTTTTTTCCGGCAAAAGCCTGTTGTTTATTTTGCCAACATAGAATAGTCACTCTCTATCCATCCCCCATTTTTTGCGCTTCTGAGGAAAAGAGGGAACTCTCCATCCCCCACCCTCGTCTCTGTGCCAGAAATCTTCCTGAAAATCATGGCTGTGTTTTTGAGACTGCGATTTACACTCACCTTCCCACATGACAGTTCTGCTGGGGTTTAAATCAGCCGCAGGAGCGGAAAACAACCGTCAGATAAAGGAGCGCCGAACGAGGCAAATTTTTATTGATTTAGCCTTTGCTCGCCCTCCTTTATAACTGTGATTATTTGTTAAGCAGAGAGTTATTAAAACTTTAAATTATTTGAGATTTACGTGGAATTACGGAGAAAATAAAGGGAACAAAAAAAAGCTCGGTAAATCCATCTATTTTGGATAAAAATTTTCTTAAATTAAGGAGACAGTTTGCATGAAAACGCCCAAACTGCTAGACTGACAAGAGGCGAAAAAGCACCAAAATCCACTGTCAGCTCCAGTACGCATATTAATAAGGTGTCGCCTTGGCATCCCAAAACAAAAATAAGATTTTTCGGAAACAATCCGCAAGCCAGTCAGTCTAAGAAAACCAGGGAACATTGATGGCGAGGCGACTGTCCTTTCCAACAACAAGCCAAAGGGAATACAGATTGATGCCTGTTTCCATGTACGATTGTCCAATCAGGCGATCGGGAACAAACTTTAAAATCAGGGAATCAAAAAAACAAACGCATCTCGATGAATTCCAAGAGTCGAATAACCTGAGAGGTTTTCCTCTCCAGTTGAGGCTCTTTCCCCTTTATAAATTGCACCCAAAAGTCCCTTGGCTGACAAGGAATTAAGACCGAAAGTTGCCAACGCTGTGAAGTCCAAACCGGAAACGGAACTGGCTTTTGACAGATTCCTCAACTCAAACAACCATCGAAATTTATTCTCGATAACGGAGTTTTCCTATGCTTAGCGAACAAGAAGTACGCGACATCGTAAACGGCACCACCGAAGAAGAAACCACCACTGAAGAACCGACCGACGCAGAATTAGCCAATGTCAGCGAACCTGTCGCGGAACCTACCACAGAAGAACCCACAGTGGAACCCACTGCAGAAGAAACCGTAGAAGAACCCACAGCAGAAACCACCACAGAAGAACCCACAGTGGAACCCACTGCAGAAGAACCCACTGCAGAAGAAACCGTAGAAGAACCCACAGTGGAACCCACTGCAGAAGAACCTACTGCAGAAGAAACCGTAGAAGAACCCACAGTGGAAACCACTGCAGAAGAACCTACAATGGAAACCACTGCAGAAGAAACCACTGCAGACGGCGAAATGGATGAGTCCGAAATGGATGATTCCGGAATGGAAATGACGCCGGAAGAAATGGCGGAAGTTGAAGACATCGAAAATTCTGATGTATTCGACGAAGAAACTTATTTGGCGGAAAATCCGGACGTCGCCGAAGCCGTCGCTAATGGCGAAACCACTGCTGCTTTCCACTTCTACAAATTTGGGCAGTTTGAACAGCGGTCCTTCAACCGCTACGTGAATGTCGGCTATTACCTGCAGCAAAATACCGATGTAGAACAAGCCGTTTCCAGTGGCGAAACGACTGTTTTCAAACACTTCAAAAACTTCGGAAAATTTGAAGCGCGCGCGTTCCATCCCTTCATTAACGTCGGCTTTTATCTGGAGCAAAACCCAGATGTTTCCGAAGCCGTATCCCAAGGTGAAACGAGCGTATTTTCGCACTTCTTCAACTTTGGGCGCTTCGAGAATCGTAGCTTCAACCGCTTCTTTAACGCCAATTCCTACTTGCAACTCAACCCGGATGTTGCAAATGCAGTTTCCGAGGGTGAAACCACGGCGGCGGATCACTTCCTCAACTTTGGGTTAAGTGAAAATCGCGAGTTTAACTTCTCCTTTAGCGTCACTCAAATCACCAGCATCTTCAGCGTCTCCAGCTTAGTCGAAATTGGGTTAGAGACCCTGAGCGCATTCTTCACCAGCGAAGAAGGTGAAGAACTGATTGGCGGCGAAGAAGAAGATGACCTAGAAGATGGCGAAGGCGCAGAAGATTCCGGCGAAGATGTAGAAGATTCTGGCGAAGACGCGGAAGATTCTGGCGAAGACGCGGAAGATTCTGGCGAAGACGCGGAAGATGCCGACGAAGATGCGAGTGATGACATAGAAGATGCCGGCGATTTGCCAGCGATTCCCGACTTCACCGATGGCGGCGGATCCGGTGGTGGCGAACCCACCGATGGTAGTGGCGAAGAACCCACCGATGGTAGTGGCGAAGAACCCACCGATGGTAGTGGCGAAGAACC
>NZ_JAYFEQ010000283.1:0-1410 GCF_055795085.1 Phormidium sp. CCY1219
GGTTCTTCTGGCGCGGGAGAGGGCGTTTCTCGCGGTTCTTCTGGCGCGGGAGAGGGCGTTTCTCGCGGTTCTTCTGGTGGTTCTGCGGGTTTGGGTCTTTCCCCGGGTGGAGAAGCGGGCACTTCGGTGACGGGTTGGGGCGATCGCGCGGATTGGTAGAGATTGTATCCCATCCACCCCAACAGCAGGACGATCGCCGCCCCGATCCATTTTGTGTACGTAGGGGAATTGCCACGGATCTGGCTGGGAGGGCTAGTTTGCTGGGGGCTGACGGGCACCGTGGCGGCGGTGGAAGAGGGGAGTGTGCCCGATTGCGGGGGTAGTGAGGGTTGGCGATCGAGTTGGGCGATGCGCTGCAATAATTCGCCGGTACTTTGCGGGCGATCGGCGGGTAAAAAGGCGATTAAACTATCGATAAAATCGGCTAGCGGTGGGGCAAGTTGAGTGGCGCTGTCTCTCCATTGCAGTTGTCCGCTACGTGGATGTTCTGGAAATGCAGTGGGTTCTTTGCCAGTGAGCAAATAAACAAAAGTGCGCCCCAAGGCAAAAAAGTCCGATTGCGGTACGGCTTTACCGATCGCTTGTTCTGGGGCAGTATAACCCGCCGAAATAATCCCGGTAACGGGCATTCCGCCTTTGACTTTTTGCAGGTAAGTGCGGGACACTTGGCGCGCCGCCCCAAAGTCAATTAAGGCTAAATGTCCGTCGGGTTTGAGCATGATATTGCTCGGTTTGATATCCCGATGGAAGAAGTTTTTTTGGTGGACTTGATGTAAAATAGCTGCCAATTCGCCCAACCAGGCGATCGCGCGATCGCTCTCGAGAGGTTGGTTTCCTCTACTTTGCAACCACTGTCTTAAATCCTGCCCTTCCACATACTCCATCACCAAACAGTGTAGCGGTTCGGAAGCGTTGCGCGCAGAAACGGTAAAATATCCGTCCCCTTTAGGAATTCCCGGATGATTCAATTGCCCGAGTACCCGCGCTTCTTGTTGGAATAAAGATACGGGTTTGGCTTCATTCAGGTGCAGCACTTTTAAGACTTTTATGCTTCCGCCATCTCTGACTTCATAGGTTTTGGCAAATCCGCCTTTTCCCATCTCGCGCATCACCCGATAGCGCCCTTCTAAGACCAGTGGAGAACCGCAGCTTTGACAGAAGTTTACCGAGTCGGGATTTTGCGGGTTTGGGCATTGGGGATTAATGCAGAAGCTCATAAGGCGTGGAGTTGGATGAGTTGAGGTTCAGTGGGTATCGAGGATGGATACAGGCGCGATCGCACCCATTCCTGTAAACTCAGCCCTGGAATGGGAGGTCAGTGTTTTTGCCGTGGGTTAAACTAAGCAATTCCGTCACCAGAACTGCTCGTCTTCAAAACCGGACTTGAGACTTTCACCTCATCCGGCTCCT
>NZ_JAYFEQ010000284.1:0-1697 GCF_055795085.1 Phormidium sp. CCY1219
CCTTCAGGCGCTTTACTAATGTAACAACCCCCTTCGGGAATGTCAACCCTTTTTTGAAAAAATTTTGGATTTTTTTTTGACATACTGCTGAAATAACCATGCAGCAAGGGATTGAGACGATAATTTTTTTTTAAATTCTGGGGAAGGACGGTAGAATCCTAGCGGTCGCTCTTTAAAACCGCTTCTCGATCTGGTGCAACCCTTATTAATAATTTCAGGTGATGGAGAGTGACAAGGTAGGGAGCCTGAACCGGTGCGTTAAAGGTTGGGTTCAGGCTCCGTCACCGCGATCGCCATTCCCAACAAGCGGCGCGATCGCCTCTCCATCGAGACGCTCCATAACCCTATTTCACGAACGCCATGCTTGATGAAATATTCCGAGACTGTTGTGTACTAGAGCATCGAGCTTCAGACTCGGGAGCTTGTGGCAGGATAATCGGTTCGGTGGTCTCCTCCTCAGTCACGGTTTTTGTGTGAACATCTTCTACTTGCATGTAGCGCGCGTTATGCTGAGCTTCGGGCTGAGTTTTGGGAAAATCTCTGCCGAAGTGAATTTGAATTTGAGGACCAGAACGGGCCAGGCAAATAATCGCCCCATCCTGTACCGACACTTGAGTAATGCGCGTCCCATTCAGATAAGTTCCATTGGTGCCCAGATTAATCAGTTTCCAGTGTAGTCCAGTGCGTTGCAACTCGACGTGGTGTCGAGAGACCACGGCACTGTAAAGTACAACATTGTTATCGATCGCTCGCCCAATCCGAATGACAGATTCTCGTTCAAATCTCCAACTTTGGATGGGAGTAGACTTTATTGGATGCAGCAAGGTCAGTGTAATCACGAGAGCATCGCTATGACAGTAGATACACCTTTGATGACGATGGCTAAGGGTAGAGTACAGCGCCCATAAAAAAAGAGGTGTGTTTTGGGGAACAACACCGATTGAAAGTCTCTACAGCTGAGGTGCTTATGGTTTATTATTCCTCAAATCGCTTCCCCAGATCTCAACCCCAGAAGACTGAGAACTGGCAAACCGACATTTATTCTGGATCCCTAGAATGAGTGTAATTTGCATCGCCACTGAGAATACTCAGGGAAGAACTCGGGCAAAATCGGGAGGTGCAGAGGCGATCGCCGAGGACGCCTCTGGCTGAAAAAATGCAGAATGCTGGTAGATTTTCCGGCGAGAAAAGCGACAGAGGCTTTTTTATCCCCGCCAAAGAGAACCTCTGGCGGGGGAAAGTTGAATCATCGGTTAGGTCTCTTGGAAAATAAAAGACACCATATCGCCTTTACCCAAGGCAATGCGATCGCCCGGGCGCAACCGATGACGGTTCCCTTTTGGTAGGGGCATATTATTGACGTAGGTGCCGTTAGAACTGCCCACATCTTCGAGATAGTAACTATCTCCCTCTACCCGAATATCTGCATGAACCCGCGAAACCACTTCAGAGTGAGGGAATCCCGACACATCCACATCGGGGGGAATCAAATCGTTGGGTTTGCCCACATGAATGACCGACAGATTGGGCGGCAGTTCAAGGGGGGTATTCGTTTGCACGTGGAGCAGTTGAGCTGCTTTCTGGCCCTGAAGTTGAGTTTTGGCGCTGGTTGCCGCCGGGGCCGGAGTGGGAGCCGGAGTGGGAGCCGGAGTGGGAGCCGGAGTGGGAGCCGGAGTGGGAGCCGGAGTGGGAGCCGG
>NZ_JAYFEQ010000285.1:0-28937 GCF_055795085.1 Phormidium sp. CCY1219
TTGAAATCGCGGCTACACAGGCAAAGTCCACCTTCGTGGACTTATTCTTTTTACGGCTATTCCACCGGACATGATATCAAGCGCTATAGTAGCGGTTTAGAAACGGCTTTACCCATTGCAGAGGTACTCGCAGAACCCCGAAGCTGGCCAGAAAATAACCCGGTGTTTAAGTCTCGGTGAGCCGATTTATGCCACCGCGTGTGTCGGGAACTCGGGCGATTATTGGGCGGTGGGCGGTTCGGTTTTGCTCTGATACCACTTCATCAAGGGCGTAGCGCTAATCCCGTGCAATACGGTGGAAATCAGCATGGTGAGAAAGACGATCCAGGCAATTTTTTCCGCCGTTGCACCACTTAACCCGTGACTTAAGGCATAGGTTAAATAATACAACGACCCGACGCCGCGAATTCCAAACCATCCTAACAAGAAGCGCTTGGCGGGGTGAAAGCAAGCGCCGATGGTACTAACCCAAGCGCCTGCGGGGCGAATGGCGAAAATTAACAAGCCGGCGACGAGTAACGTTTCGTTGGCGTAGCGCAAAATCGGCTCAATTTGTAACAGAGACCCGAGGATTAATAAGGTAGCCACTTCCATCAGTTTTTCCAGACGTTCGGTTAAGCGCAATTGGGAGAGAGTTTTTTCCACGGCGCGATAACTTTGGCGAACCGATATACCGGCGACAAATACGGCGAGAAACCCATAGCCGTTGATGAGTTCGGTGACAGAATAGGCGATAAAAATGGTGCTTAGGGCGATGAAATCTTCCATCAGCTCGTCTACGGGACGAAATTGCTGCAGGGTGCGGTCGATCCAAACAATGCTTTTTCCCACGAGAATTCCCATTGCAATTCCCGCCGCGATCGCCCAAATTAAATCTACCACCAACCAATCGTGAATCCAACGGTTTAAGTTGCGATCGCCTAACCAATATAACCCAAAATACACGAACGGAAATGCCAAGGCATCGTTTAATCCGCCTTCGGAGGTTAAGCCAAAGCGCAGCTCATCTTTATCGTCCGAATGCGCGATTTGTACTTCCGAGGCTAACACCGGATCTGTGGGGGAGAGAATGGCACCGAGTAACATAGCAGCTCCCCACTGTAAGTTTAGCAAAAAATGACCCACGAGGGCAGTTCCCGCGATGGAAATGGGCATCAAAAACCCAATTAACCGCGCCGTAATTTGCCACGCCCATAACCTTAGGGGACGATTCATTTTTAAGCCGCAACTAAATAGGGAAACAATGACCACAAATTCGCTCAGGCGTTCTAATACTTTGGCATTCGGTTCCATTTGAATCAGTTGCACGCCATACGGGCCGAGCAAAAAGCCGACGATTAAATAAATCAAGGCGAAAGAAAGGGGTAGGCGCTTAATCCACCCGGAAAATACCGTCACCCCCAATAAAAGCAGACCGAGTGCTAACAAGCGAATAATGTACGGATCTGCCACTGCGATCGCACCTCCAATTTAGCTTACGTTCATCACAAAGTTTTGCCCTGATTTGGGGCTTTACTGTTTCCCAGGACAAGCTGGGTAATATCGGTATCGAGCTACCACATTACCACATTAATCCAGCTATTAGTGAAAATTTGCCAGAATATTTTTAGGAGTGATTTGGCGTTGTTTTATCCAGATTCGCGCTTTTAATCGCTTCCATTTTTATCGGATGCGGTAGCTATTTCCGGGATTTCACATGAGTTAAAATAAAGGAAATCTCTGGGTTTTTAATGCGTTATGTTATCCGAGGCGGAGCCTCGGCAAAGGCGTTCCCAGGCTCAGCCTGGGAACGAGGTTGGAGGGGGTAAAATTGGCTATTTTCAGGCGCTTGATTGGGAAGAAATATTAAGCAATTTTGGGACTTTATCGGTGTTATGGATGGTTAAAAATGGATTTTGTCATGGACTGAAATACACCTTGGGCGTCGTGAACGGTGCGAGCAACGGGTTGATGATGGAATAGGAAAGCGCGAGCGCAATTGCGTCCGGGCATTCCAGAAATGGAACCGCCCGGATGAGTGCCGGCTCCGGTTAAAAATAATCCTTCAATCGGGGTTTTGTAGTTGGCGATTTCGGGCAAGGGGCGGAAGAATACCATTTGGTCGAGGGTCATGTCCATGTGGTAGTAATTGCCCTTGTAAGCACCGAGGCGGGTGCCGAGTTCGGCGGGACTTTCTACGCGACGGGCGATAATCGAGGATTTGAGATTGGGGGCATAATCGGCTAATTTATCGATGACGCGATCGGCCACTTTATTTTTTAATTCACAAGTCCATCCGGTACCATTGAGACCGGTGCCTTCTGCGCCTGCAATTTGATAGGGGGCGAAGAATTCAATCCAGAGGGTATGTTTGCCTTCTGGGGCCATTGAAGGGTCGAGAACCGTGGGAACCACAGCATAGAGGGAGGGATTTTCGTCGGGAACAATGCCGAGTTGACATAAGGAGTGAGCTTGTTCTACATGATGTACTGAGTCTGCAATTAATAACGACCCAACGAGATAGTTATCTTGATGATTGTAGGCGCTAAAGCGGGGAATTTCCGAGAGGGCGCAGTCAATTTTGAGGATAGTTTCGTTGTTGTTGACGATTTTGCGGTCGAGACGATCGCGCAAATCGGGGTCTACCGATGCGATCGCGGTGGGATCGACCAATTGGAGGAAGACTCGTTTGGCGTCGATATTGGAAATCACGCCTAAATTGGCGCGATATTCTTCGCCCCCCGCGACTCGCACGCCGACAGCGCGATGGCGATCGTCGATCAGAATGCGGTCCACTTCGCGATCGCACAGGACCTCGCCCCCGAGGTGGCGAACCAAATTCAGCAGGGATTGGGTTAGCGCGCCGGTTCCGCCTCGGGGGCGGGTCATTCCGGGATGATGGCGCATGGACATCATTATCGCGCCAATTGCCATGCCTTTTTGCGAGGGGGGGGTACCGATTTCCGAGGCGAGGCGCGCCAGTGGCGCTTTCACCACTTCCGTGTCGAACCATTCTTCTAGCACGTCTTGGGGACTGCTGAGCATGGTGCGGACGAAATCGAGAATTTTGTCGGGAGAACCGAGAACCGAGAGTAAATCTTTGAGTTTTTCTGTGTTATAATTGCCGGCGATATCGATAATCGATTTGGGTGGGGCGTTAAATAGGGGAGTAATTGCGCCAAGCAGACGCTGCCAAAAATTAACGAAATCCACGTATTTGTCTGCATCGCGATCGCTATAGCGCGCGATTTCCGCCCGAGTTTTTTCGATGGATTGATGGCCGAGGAAATACTTGCCATCAGCTTGGGGACAAAAGACTACCGGGTCGCAGTGGAGGTAGTCCAATCCATATTTAGTTAATTCTAATTCTTTGACCACCGGACCGAGGTGAATAAATTCGTGGTCGATCGCGCAGAGGTTAAACTGGAATCCGGGGGCGGATTCTGGCATGACTTCTTCCGTGGTCGCTGCGCCGCCAGGAACCGATCGCTTTTCCAGCACCAGCACGCTTTTGCCTGCTTTGAGTAAATAAGCGGCACAGACTAAGCCATTGTGACCCGCTCCAATAATAATGGTATCGTAGGTTGACATACAGAAAGCTCCTGGAAGCACTGAATTTTTTGTATTTTACAAAAATTAACAGCCCGATGGGTTCTATCTGGGGAAAGAGATGAGCGGGAGAAATGGCGGGAGTGGGCGCGTTTTTATGGAGGGGGGAGAGATAGGGTTATAATCCGTTTGATGCGAACAATGGCGATGGGAGGTCGCCTCGGTGGAAGGCGAACGAAACAACCATGAGATTTAACTTGAGCGTTTTATGGCAACAGGGTCTAGAAATGCTTGCGGTAACGAGCCAAAGTCCCACAGTAAGAACCCCGATTGCGATTAGTTTGGGAGCGATCGCAGGCGCGCTAAGCCGATATTATATCACCACTTGGTTCCGGGAGCAGTGGGGAAATAGTTGGCCGTGGGGAACCCTTTTTATTAATTTAACCGGCTGCGTGGGAATGGGATTTTTTGTCACCCTAGTTTTAGAGAAATTTCCCACCCTAATGCCCGAGGTGCGGTTGACGATCGCCGTGGGATTTTTAGGGTCATATACCACCTTTTCCACCTATGGATTAGAGACAGTAATTCAACTGCGCGATCGCGGAATTTTGCCAGGAATGATGTATTGGGGAGGCAGTGCATTTCTGGGAGCGATCGCGGCCTATTTGGGCATCATATTAGCCAGGGCGAGGTAAATCGCGGAAGGGAAAAAGAGGGAAGTGGGACTGGGGTGGCGCGCGATCGCGCTGTAGGGGGCGACGAAAGGGGTGGAGTGGGAAAAAAACCCGCCCGTGGAGAGCGCGCCACCGGGGCGGAAGAAATTGCGGAGGGGAAAAAAGGGGTCACGAACGGATAGAATTTGTTTGTGCTGGCGCTTTCGCAGAGGCGTTTAAACTGTATGCAGCAATTATCGTCGGACTGGATCCAGGGAGTTTGCCTTGACTGAAAATCAATATCCATCCTCTCCCCTCCAGACCTTGTCGCGGAGAGAAATAACCGAGTTAGTGCGATCGCAACTCGCGGCGCTGCTCGACCAAGGAGACCTCCAGGGGGCGAAAGCGATCCTGGTACCGGTTCAGCCTGCAGATATTGCCGAAGCAATTGAAGGATTGCCCGAAGCGATGCAGGCGATCGCCTTTCGGTTGCTATCGAAAGACGAAGCCACCGAGGTTTACGAACATCTCGACTCCAGCGTGCAGCAGGCGCTGCTAGAGGAATTCAGGCGTCAAGAAGTGCTCGACATCATCGAGAACATGTCACCGGACGATCGGGCGCGACTGCTGGACGAATTGCCCGCCAAGGTGGTGCGTCGCCTGCGGGCGCAACTCTCCCCGGCGGAGTGGCAATCCACCGCCTTGCTGATGGGATACGAACCGGGGACGGCGGGGCGAATTATGACCCCCGAGTACATCTCCCTGAAAGAAAACATGACCGTGAGCCAAACCCTGGAGCGGATTCGCAATCTAGCCCCAGTCACGGAAATCATCTACTATCTCTACGTCACCGACGTGGCGCGCCAGTTAAAAGGCATTGTCTCCTTGCGCGATTTAGTCATCGCCCAACCCGATCGCATTGTGGGCGAGTTAATGACCCGGGATGTGGTTTTCGTGCATACGGATACGGACCAAGAAGAAGTAGCGCGCCTGATCCAGCGCTACGACTTTCTCGCCATTCCGGTGGTGGATAGCGAGCAGCGGTTGGTGGGGATCATCACCGTGGACGATGTAATCGATATCCTGGAGCAAGAAACCACCGAGGATATCTATGCCTTGGGTGGGGTACAATCAGAAGGCGACAATTACTTTCAAACCAATTTGCTCACCGTGGCCCGTCGGCGGGTGGTTTGGCTGTTCGTCTTGCTGATTACCAATACCGTCACTGGAACCATTATCAAATCCCAACAAGATATCTTGCAGCAGGTGGTGGTATTGGCCGCATTTATTCCCCTGCTGACGGGAACTGGGGGGAATGTGGGGGCACAGTCCTCTACGGTGGTGATTCGCGGGATGAATACGGAGGAAATCCGCTTGCTCGGTCCGTTGCAGGTGGTGTGGCGAGAGGCGATCGCTGGCGGATTGCTCGGGGGAATCTTGGGCAGCATTGCTACAGTTTGGGGATTCTTCTTGCAGGGAAATTTAGCGGTTGCCTTCTCCGTGGGCATTTCTTTGATGGCAATTTCGATTTTGGCCTCGGTGTCGGGTTCGGCGCTGCCGTTTTTATTCCGGGCGTTGAAGTTAGATCCGGCGCTGATGTCGGCCCCGTTTATTACCACGGCGGTGGATGTACTGGGGGTGTTGATTTATTTTACGATCGCCCGATTGGTGCTGCAACTGTAACTGGGGTCTGTGGTTCGTAGGTAAGGGGACTGGGAAAAAAGCAACATGTTTACTCATCGTCATTGGTGGCTGATTGCCGAATATGTCTGTTTGTTCGCTTCGGTGGTGGCGGCGATCGCGGCGCTGTTTTTTGCGCCGTTGGTGACCGTTGCCCTTCCGTTCATCTGTGGCGCGATTCTGTTAAACGCGATCGAGCGGATCCGACTGGAACAACTGACCCGGCGCATCGGTGGAACGAACAGCCGCCTGAACCGAGAACTGTCGGAAGATGTGGAACAGTTGCGCCAACAGGTGGAGGGGAAATCCCTGCCGACTCAGGGCGCGGACAGCAGCGGCGATCGCCCCAGTGCCTCCCCTAGCGCCGAAGCAGTGGCGGACTTGCAACGCCGTCTCGCCGCCTTAGAAACCCACAAATCCGAGACCCTAGAGACCCAAATTGCCGAACTCAAAGAGCATTCTGGAATGCTCAACGAATCGATTTCTAATATTATTGCCTATTTGAATCGCTCTGCATTATTATCCCGCATCGAGCGCTTAGAGGAAGCTACCTTACAGCTTTCCTCGCGCATAGAGACGCCGATTACAGCTCCCGAACCGATGCCTTCCGCGCCTGCACAACCGCCGCCAGAAGGGTCAGCAGAGGCGGAACCCCCCACATCCGCGCCCCAAGGGAATCGGTCTGGGGACAAGGTGGTGCTACCGAGTTTTAGGAAAAGCAGGGAACCCGCGCCGCAAAATTGGAGCTGCATCCAGAGTTTACCGGCTCATGCGGATTGGGTAAGGGCGATCGCGATTAGTCCGGACGGCAAAATTTTGGCCACGGGGAGTTTCGATACCAGTGTGAAGCTGTGGAAATTGCCCAGTGGGGAATTGATGCAAGTGCTGGCGGAACATGAGCGCGGGGTGTTTTCCCTGGCTATCAGTAGCGATGGGGAAACTTTGGCCTCGGCGAGTTGGGATAAAACGGTGAAATTGTGGCGGTTGCCCGGGGGAGAGCTCGTGGAAACTCTCAGCGGGCATACCGGTTCGGTGCGAACTGTGGCGATGCATCCGGATGGAAAGGTTCTGTTTAGTGGCAGTTTTGACGAGACGATCGCGGTATGGGATTTAAGCCGCACGGAACAAATCGGCAGGTTGACGGATTATACCGGTCCGGTGTATTCGGTGGCGATTACTCCCGATGGTGAGAAGCTGGCGCGCGGGGGCGGGGATGGTCGAATTACACTTTGGCAACTGGAGAGTGAGGAAATTATCAATAGCTTCACCGGCAGTTTGGATGTGGTGGAAGCGATGGTGATGACGCCGGATGGGCGGTTGATGAGTGGGAATGGGGATGGCAGCATTCAACTGTGGGAATTGAGCCAGGGGGGGGTGCTGTGGACGACGCCGGGGCATTTAGGTCCGGTGACGGCCCTGGCGATCGCGCCGGATGGGGAGACCTTTGCCAGTGCCAGTGCCGATGGAACGGTGAAGATTTGGCACCTGTCCACTGGGAAGTTACTTTGCACCCTGACCGAACAAACTGGGGCGGTGATGTCTCTGGCCTTTTCGCCGATAGAAAATCTACTCATCAGCGGTACGGCGAATGGGATGGTGAAGATTTGGCAGCGCGATTAGCATAAAATTGGCAATTTGTCAACTCGAAAAACGATTTACCCGCCGTAAGTGAAGGTTGGCGGTTGTGATTGTTTGCACAGTTCCCGGAAAGGCGGTGTGATTGTGGCGCGGCTCGGATTTCCGGTGGAATGGCGGGAGAATCCCTCGATACGAACTTTTCCCCCTACAAAAAACCGCCGGAGCAGAAGGTAGGGGGTTGAGGGCGTGAATTGGAGCGTTACAAAACGTTAGCGGTTAGATTTAAAGGAGCGGAAGCGACGCTTCCGCCGTCGGGCAATGGCTTTGCGCTTGCGTTTTTCGATTGGCGTTTCAAAGTGACGCACGCGCTTCATATCTGCAAAAATTCCTTCTCGAGACACTTGACGCTTAAATCGGCGCAATGCTGACTCAATTTTTTCGTTTTCACCCACTACAACTTGGGTCATTCTACCTCCTAAGCGTTTAAACAAATAGTTACGGGCGATCGCTTGACTTTCACTCAGGCGATCGCCGAGTTTGGGAAACTCATCGGTCACACTCTCGCCCTGCCCTTACTGCAACATCGGAGCCACAATGCAATATTGTGCTTTCGGTTGCCCGGATCTGTCCTTAATAAACCTGCCGCGTCGCTTTTGAGCCGTACTCTAAACAGACGCGGCGTGACCTCGGTTCCGAATTGTTCTCTTGTTTACCTGTAGGCCAAATGTCAATCTATTCAAACCGGCGGGCGATCGCCTCCCCCGCAAAAAAAAGCCTTTCAGTATAACCGATCTGAGCGAAACCGACAGCGTTTGAACTCGCCTGCCAGTTCGCCATCGTCTCGCTGGGGATTTTTCCCTTGCGTTCGCTGGCGGATAAGGGCAGGTTTTGCCCGTCAACCTCTCGATTTCCGGTTCAACTGAAGGCTAGTTTTATCGGGAACGGTGAAGCTTAATAGCGGGATTTGGAATAGCCGCGATTGTTACCGCCACCCCAGTTACCGCCAGAGCGTCTTTTGTCTTCCCGGGGTCTTGCTTTGTTGACTTTCATCGAGCGACCCATCCATTCTGCACCATCGAGTGCTTCAATGGCGGCAGCTTCTTCTTCTTCGCTTTCCATTTCCACGAAGCCGAAACCGCGCTTTTTACCGGTTTCCCGGTCTAAGGGAAGATTAACCCGCTTCACGGTGCCATAGTCCCCGAAGACCTCATTGAGATCTTCTTGATTTACATCATAAGATAAGTTGCCGACATAGATTGACATAAAGCCTCTCCAGAATCAAATAGCGTAGAGAGTTCGTTCCGGAGATCCGCCTGTAACTAATGAACACAAACACGATAACCGAACGTTTTTCTCTGGACGTTACTACTGTAGCATGCTCTTAGGGTTTTGTTACCCTTCCTTCCTCAGAAAATGTAAATTTTTTTTACAATCAGCCATCCTCGCGGGAGGGAAAAATCCGGTCATTCTCAATTTTGCACCTTTTATTCTCAATTCTCCATCCTTTTTTGTCAATTTTTTACGGTTTTGCCTCCCATTCCGGTCCGCTGACGGTGGCTCGCAAGCGCCAGGTGCCCAGGTGGGGATGGTTGACCTGCAAGAGGCCGCTGTTGACCTTTTGACTGACGTAGGGACTGTCTAATATCGGCCAGTCTTCTAGGTTGAGCGGTTCGCCGTTAATGGTGGCCGAGGCGATCGCCCCATCCGGTTGATAGGTCATGGTCAGGCGATCGCCCTCCAACCCGCGATAGGCCAATTCAAACTCCTCGGCCCACGCCTCATCGGTCACCGAGGTGCGATCGAGGGCCTGGGTCAAGCGCTCCCAATCCGGATAATCAGCCAAGCGCGCCACATCGGTTATCCAGGCGGTTTTCTCACCTCGGGCGACCAAGGCTTGATAGTCGGAGTGTTTTTCCGACACCGGCACTTGCAAAGAAACGCGCTCCCCCCAGGGGCGGGCGAGGAGCCAGACATTTTCGATTTGCCAAATATACCACTCGCCATGCCGTCGCGGTTCCCCGTAGCGCTGGGGTAGCACTAAATGAGAGCGCGCGGGCACCCCGGCTTGGATATCTTGGGGATTCAAAATTTGCTGATAGAGGACCGCACTGCGGCCTTGCACGTACTGATCTGCTGGACTGCGACCGGTGGCCATTGGAGTGTGATAGGTGCCGCCGAGACTGACCACCGCATTGTCGAGACCTTGGCGATCGCGAATCACCAGCTTATAGGTAGCATATTGGGCGCGAATCGTGCCTTGGACTTGGTAAGAGCGGGAGGGTTCTAGCAGGGTGCTTAAACTATAATCCTCCGTCACATAGAAGGTTTCCCACAGATGATTTTCTTTGTGGTAACTGTAATAAACCGGGTGACTGGCACGGGCGAGAAACGGGAGGGGCACTTCTTTGTGCGCTAAGGCGTGCAAGTGGGCGGGAGGACGATAGGAACTCAGGGCCGGTGCGAGAGCCAACCGGGCATAGCTAGACTTCATATTGTCGGCGATTTCTGTGGGATCGGCCTCAGACCCGGGGGGGAATCCCCACCAGATCCAAGCCACCGCCGCCAGTCCGCTATCCCAGGTGGCGCGATCGAACCCGCGACTTTCCGCACCCCCCGCCGTGCCCCAACTCCAGCGTAGGGCCATATTTGTGGCATACCAGTCTAAAATTGCTGTGGCCAGTTTTCGCAATTCCGGGGTGCGGGCGAAGTCGTAGAGATTGAGCAATGCGCCGATACTATAACCGTAATAAATAGAGGAATGAAATTCCCCTTGTCCGATGGTTAGAAACTTGTCGAGTTCCGATCGCAGCCATGCTTCGTTGGTGGCGGCGGTGGAGGGATAGGTATCGCGAAACCCACTCCCATCGCTCAATGCCAGTCCGGAGGCGCGCTGCATGAATTTGTGATTTTCCGTCCCCCCTTCATTCCATTCCTTGACTCGGGGGCGTTGCAGCATACTGCGATAGCTTTCCGTGACTTCAGTCGGCATGCGATCGCGATTCTGGAAAAAAATGCGAACGTCGAACAAGCTGCGAAAGTGATAGAGGTCCGGGCGCTCTTTTTCCAGGGTCATCAGCATATCCCAACTGGGTTGCGGATCGTACTCGCGATCGAGAGAGAGTTTAGCTAAAATCACCGGCAGTAAGTATTTGTGCGGGTCGCCGATATTTTCCCGTCGCCACCAGCGATCGAGTTTATCTAAATCTTCCCGGGCGATTTTCTGCCGGATGGCGATACTTCTGCGCCAAAATGCGACTTCTTGCGGATCGGTCCAGGCGGAGGGCGATCGCCGTTGGATTTGGGTACTTTGCTTTCGCAGTTGTTCGCGGCGATCGCGATCGAATTGAGCGGAAGTGCTGCCTTGTGGGGATGAATTGGCGCTTTGTAGGCTTATCCCCGCGAATGTACCTAGGGCGATCGTCAGCACCAACGATGCAACCCCATAGCGCATTTTTATCGGTAATTTCATAGCAGACAAATTCTTTGGTTAGATAGAATTAAAACAAGGCAGAGTGATAAAATTTTGCCTCAAAAGGGGGGGAACCTAGATTTTTGTGCGTCATAGAGGGAGGGATAAAACCATAGATTGAGATTTTTGATGCCAATCATAGGCAAGCCTGATTTGCCCCATCCTGGCGCGGCTCAACCCGACCGGGGCGGTCTGAAAACCCCCCGCGATTCTCGGGGAACTGAACCCCTTGCCGCCGAATTGAGCGATCCCAAAGGGGACAAAAGCAGTAAAATAGCAAAATAATTTATTATTTCTTAATCTATCATACCAAATTCGGTGCAGATTGAGTTTGATTTTTTATCGTGCGAGTGTGGCAAATAGCATGAAACAGATAGACGAGCAGATGACAATGGTAGAAATGAAACCCGTAAATTCTCCAACCTCGGTCAGCCGCTACCATTCTCAACCCCGAGGATTTCCCGGAAGCGAAGCACAACTGAGTCAGTTCGTGCAGTGGGTTCCCGGGGCCGTGGCAATGGTCGATCGCCAATTGCGCTACCACAGGGTATCGCGCGGCTGGATATCTCAGTGGATCGAACCTGCAACCGATGGGGCCGGCGAAGAGGCGACCCGGGAGATGCAAAGCGCGGTGGTGGGGCGATCGCTGTGGGACACTGGGGTGGCTTTTCCCCGGGAAATTGTCGAGAGTTGTAGGGTGTGTTTGGCGCAAACCCAATCGGGATGCGAGGAGGTGGTCTGTCAGCAGGGTGATGGAAGCGAGGTGTTGATGCGCTGGCAGATTCAGCCGTGGTATCGGGAGACGGGAGAGTTGGGAGGCGTGATGCTGTTTAGCGAAGCCATTGGCGATCGCGTGGCATCGGAAAACATTGAGGGCAACGAAGCCTCCTTGCGCCAAGAATACCTGCGATTAAAAGCTTTATTTGAAGAACGCACCGCACAGCTCAAACGAACCAACCAACGGCTGATGTCGGAAATTCACGAACGCGAAGAAGCGGAAGTGTCATTACGCAAGCACGCGCAGATGCTCGATTTGGCGAATGACACGATTATGATACTAGATTTGAACTATCGGATTACCTATTGGAATCGCGGGGCGGAACGACTCTACGGATGGACGCGAGAAGAGGCGATGTTACAACCGGTGCATGATTTTTTGCACAGCCAATTCCCGCAACCGCCCTCGGAGATTAAAGCAACCTTATTGCGCGATGGATATTGGCAGGGGGAGTTGATTCATACCAAGCGAGATGGAACGCAAATTGTGGTGGCGTCGCGCTGGACTTTGCAGCGCGATGAAGCGGGGAAACCAACGGCAATTTTAGAAATCAACCACGACATCAGCGATCGCAAAAAAGCCGAAGACGCCCTGCGAAATTCCGAAGCAGCATTGCGGGAGAAAAACCAACAACTGGAACAAACGTTACTGGAGTTACAAAAAACCCAGGCGCAGTTAATTCAAACCGAAAAAATGTCCAGTTTGGGGCAGTTAGTGGCGGGGGTGGCACATGAAATTAACAATCCGGTGAATTTTATTTACGGCAACCTCAACCACGCGCGACAATACATGCAAGACTCGATCGAGATGATTTCGCTTTATCAAGCGCATTATCCCGACCCGGTGGCACCGATTAAAGAATTCGCCGAGGAGATAGAATTGGATTTCGTGCTGGAAGATTTGCCGAAAATGCTCGGATCTATGCAAATTGGCGCGGAACGAATTCGCGAAATCGTGCGATCGCTGCGGAACTTTTCTCGGGTGGATCAAGCGAAGTGCAAAGCGGTGGATATTCACGAAGGAATCGAGAATACCTTGCTGCTGTTGAAGCATCGCTTCAAGGAAAAACCGGGACATCCGAAAATCGAGATTATTAAAGAGTTTGGCGATATCGGGTGGGTGGATTGTTATGCGGGTCAGATAAATCAAGTGTTTATGAATATTCTCAGCAACGCGATCGATGCGTTGGAGGAAATTGCGATGAGGGAGGGTTCGTCCTCCAAGGATGGCGAACCCCTGCAAATTCGCATTCGTACCGAACGCAAAGGCGATCGCGCGGTTATCCGGATTAGCGATAATGGGCCGGGGATTCCCGAGTCGGTTCGCCGTCAGTTGTTCGATCCGTTTTTTACCACCAAACCCCCGGGGAAAGGTACCGGTTTGGGCTTGGCGATCGGATATCAAATCGTGGTGGAAAAACATCGGGGGAATCTACAATGTACTTCTACTCCCGGGAAAGGCACCGAGTTCACAATTGAAATTCCGTGCAATCAATGTGCGAAAAAGCGGGGTTAAAGGAGTTGGGGCGCGGCGATTGCAGCAGCGATCGCGCCTCTCCCCCTTTCACGCCTCTGCAAAACTCATATATATAAAATTCCCTTACCAAACCCCCAATAACCGTAGGGTGCGTCACCCCCGCCACCAAATAATCGGGAACATCCCCCCATCCCATCCGGGGGTGACGCACCGCCTCCAAACGGGAAACATCAACCCTCGATATATAACAACCCCGCCACAAATCAGAAACGGAAGGCGAAGTCACGGGAAAAATTGACGAGAAAAGTCTATCTATCGGAAGATAGACCAGAGTAGATACTCTATTATAATTCAAACCATCTCTGTTGTCAACCATTCCCAGACGCAAAACCTAAAATTCTGATGAATATTAAAAAGCAAATTGCCTTAAGATTGAGAACGATTCGACTCGAACGCTTTATTGCCTCTTTGATTTATAGCTGGCAGCGAGACCGAATCGAACGCCAGTACGGCAAACCCAAACCCAGCGAACCGATGCAAACGCCGGGGCAATTGCAAGGGCTAAAAAAGACCGATCGCGGTGCTTGGATGCAGTTCGAGCGCGCTGCAGTGCAGGTAGAATTTTTAAAGTCAGATTTTGTGCGAGTTACCTGGGAACCGGGATGGCTGCCGGTGCCCTATGCGATCGCGAAAGAAACTTGGCCGGAAGTGAAAGTTACAGTGGAGGAAAATCGGGATAAAATCCTCATTTCCAGTAGCCAATTAACGGCAATTGTCAGCGGGGAAGGTAGCATAGAATTTCTGGACGAAAGCGGGCGATCGCTGCGTCAAGAATTGCCGCCCCAGCGCCAGGGAGAACAGTGGACGCATGGAGCGAAATTGCGATCGCGAGAACGCATCTACGGATTGGGAGAACGCGCCGCCCCGTTTAATTTGCGCCTGCAGCAAGGCAAAAAATATCGGATGTGGCACTACGATGCGGGGGGACTCTACGGCCCGGGAATGGATCCGCTTTACTTGTGCATTCCGGTGTATGTGGGATTGCACGAAAACGGCAGTTACTTGATATTTTACGAAAACTCATTTGATGCGAATTTTAGCTTCAACGATGTGGCAACGGCTGAATTTCAAGGCGGGGCAATTCGCTATTATTTTACTGCCGGAAATCCGAGACAACTCCTGGGAAATTATAGCGAACTCACCGGGGGTCCGCCACTTCCGCCGCGCTGGGTATTTGGGTATCATCAATCCCGCTGGGGATACGAAACCGAAAAAGCAGTGCGAGACACGGCGAACGGCTTCGAGAAATACGATTTGCCCTTAAGCGCGATTCACCTGGATATCGATTGCAAAGATAACTTTCGGTCGTTTACCATCGACCCCGATCGCTTTCCCAAATTGCGGGAATTCAATCGAGAAATGGAGGCCAAGGGAGTGCGAATTATTGCGATCGTCAATCCCGGAGTAAAGCGCGATCGCAACAACAAACTGTATCGCGAAGGGGTCGCCCAAGAGGTATTTTCCACCCTGCCCAATGGGGAAATTATCCATGCCCCCGTGTGGCCCGTGATGTCCGCCTTTCCCGATTTTACCCATCCTCTCGCCCGTCATTGGTGGAGTCGGCAATATGAATACCTGCTGGATTTGGGCGTGTGCGGATTTTGGCATGACATGAACGATCCGGGAGTGTTTACCTTGTGGGGGGATGCCACCTTGCCCACACCTACCCGCCATTTTATGGAAGGCAGAGGCGGAGACCACCGCGAAGCGCACAACCTGTATGGATTGTTGCAAGCGCGCGCCGGATACGAAGCGCTGCGCGACTATCGCCCGGAACAACGTCCCTTTATCGTCTCCCGGTCCGGTTGGGCGGGGTTGCAGCGCTATGCTTGGACCTGGACCGGAGATATCGAAACCAGTTGGGCGGGATTGCGGCAAACGGTATCCACAGTGCTAGGGTTGAGTTTATCGGGCATTCCCTATACCGGGCCGGATATCGGCGGATTTAAGGGCAATCCGAATGCGGAATTATACTTGCGGTGGTTTCAACTTTCTACCTTTTTGCCCTTTTGTCGCACTCATTCGGCGAACAATGCCAAACCGCGCACTCCTTGGACTTATGGAGAACCGACCTCGAGTTGCGTGCGGGATTTGTTGCGTCTGCGCTATGGACTGATTCCGTATTTTTATACCTTGGGATGGGAAGCGCAGGAAACGGGCATTCCTCCCATTCGTCCCCTGTTTTGGGAGGAACCGGACAATTCGCAGTTGTGGGATGTGGAGGATGCATTTTTCCTGGGGGATGCGCTGTTGGTGTATCCGATTGTGTTTGCCAAAGCGCGATCGCGACTGGCGATTGTTCCCCGGGGGTACTGGTATCGACTTTCGGACGATTCTCGCCTTCAAGGGTCGAGAAGGTTGCGGTTGGACGTTCCCCTGGCGGAGATTGCGGTGTTTGTGAAGGCGGGAAGCATTTTGCCAATGGAAGCGGGAAAAACCCTGATTTTGCACCTGTATCCGCCGGTGGAAGACAGGGGTGAGGGAAGGGTCTATAGCGATGCGGGAGATGGATATGGCCCGTGGCGATTGGATGGGTTTGAAATGACGCGAACCGCCGAGGGGTTGGAGTTGAATTGGCACTCACAGGGTACCTATCCCTTTGTTTACCAGATGGTGGAGTTGCACCTTCACGGGATGAAATTGCAGCAGGTGTGGGTGGATGACCGGGAAGTGCGGTTTGGTTCCCCTGCGCCGGAGACATCCCCGGTGAAGATTGCACCGGGAATGGTGGTGTGCTGCGATCGCTTCCAACAGGTGCGGTTTTTGGGTCGGATGGATTGAAAATCTCCCCATCGAAGGCGGTTATGCTTGTTCGGAGGATGCTACCGAGGCGGTGGCAAACTCACCGGGGCGATCGAACATTTCCGGCGGGAGTTCCGGCACATTGGGCGGAATTTCAATGGTAAATTCCGTCCCTTTCCCCGCTTGAGAATTACAGTGCAAGGTTCCCCGATGCTTTTCGATAATTTGATAGGCGATCGCCAATCCCAATCCGGTTCCTTTGCCCACCGGTTTGGTGGTATAAAATGGCTCGTATATTTTATCTTGCAGTTTATCGCTAATCCCAATCCCGTTATCGGCAATGCAAATTTGTAGAGCTTTATCGTCGGTGACTCGAGTGCGAATGTGAATGGTCATTTGTCCTTGGTCATTGGTTATTTGTCCTTGGTCATTGGTCATTTGTCCTTGGTCATTGGTTATTTGTCCTTGGTCATTGGTTATTTGTCCTTGGTCATTGGTTATTTGGGGTTGGTTGTTGGGGGTTTGTCCTTGGTTATTGGTCATTTGTCCTTGGTTATTTGAACCTGTTACCGATGACGAATGACCAGTGACCGATGACTCCACTGCATCGATCGCGTTATTGAGCAGATTGATAAAGACTTGATTGAGCTGACCGGGATAGCATTCGACTTGGGGCAAATTGCCATAGTCTTTAATGACCTGAATGCTGGGGCGATGGGGTTGGGAGTGGAGGCGATAGTCTAGCATCAGCAAGGTGCTGTCGAGATTTTCGTGAATATCCACCACTTTTTTTTCTGCTTCATCCAAGCGGGAGAAAACGCGCAGAGACCTGACGATGTTGCGAATGCGATCGGCTCCCGATTTCATAGATTGGAGGATTTTTTGCAGGTCTTTGGCTAAAAAATCTAGGTCTATTATTTCGATTTCTTCGGCAATTTCTGCTGGCGGATTGGGGTAATGAAGTTGGTAAAGGTCGATGATATTAAGTAAATCGCGAATATAATCGAAAGCGGGGGCGATATTGCCGTGAATGAAGTTAATCGGGTTATTAATTTCGTGAGCGATGCCGGCGACGAGTTGTCCGAGGGAGGACATTTTTTCGCTTTGAATGAGTTGGGTTTGGGTGTGTCTGAGTTGGTGCAGGGTAGTTTCGAGTTCCTCGGCCCGATCGCGCAGTTCAGTTTGCGATCGCCCTAGTGCTTCTTGAGCCTCAGAACGCTGATGATTTTCCTGTTTGAGTCGTTCGTTGGCGTCGGCGAGGGATGCGGTTCTTTCTGCGACCCGTTGTTCTAATTCTTGGGTGAGTTTGCTGAGTTTTTCTTGGGCTTGAATGCGATCGCGAATTTCATTTTGCAGTGCTGCATTGGCGGACTTTAGTTGTTCCGGGGAGGGAATGGCGAGAATTTTTGGCACTAGAGTGAGGAGAACGGCGGCGGTACATAAAGAAACGGCGGCGGTGATTGCTTTTAGGAAACCGGAAAGCCAGTAGGTAGGATGCCACAAAGTCCAAACTTCCATTGCATGGGTAATCCCGCAAAAAATAATAAACGAGCCAAACAAAAAAAACAGCCAGTCAAAGGGCAGATCGCCGCGCTTTTTGACCAGATACACCAGTTCTAGGGGAATGAGGAAATAAGCGAAGGCAATCAGAGAATCAGACAACAGATGGAGTCCGACTAATTCGGGTTTCCAGAGATAACAATGTCCGTGCGGAATAAAAGGTCCAGACCACAATTGGGTGACGAGGGCTACCATACAACCTCCTAAACGATTGAGCTACAATTTAGATGAGTGGTTTTCGGGGTTTGTCAGCAAAAAAAAAATTTGAGAGATGCGATCGCGCTTCTCCCGAGAAACGGCACAGTTTAAACACTCTCTTTGGATGAATGCGGGTTGAGTATAGCAAATTTGGCGAAATAATGCGTCCGCAATAGGGTAGAAATCGGCGAAAAAATATTTAGCTTCGGAATGATTTGCGATCGCCCCTTTGCCCCAGTCCCCCAACTACACCACAGGGAAGAAAAAAATCGATTGGCGATGTAGGGTTCAAAAGCGACTATAATTTTTCCTCAGTGTTCCCCGGTCTCCATTGCATCACCTGGGTGAGTTTCACTTGTGTTAGGGGGCGATCGGAGTCAGACCTCGCGTCTGGGGTTGGAATACTCGCGTATGACATAGTAACAGGAGCAAACGATGACAAAGCCGAAAATTCTTGCATTTGCCGGGAGTACCCGGGAAGCGTCTTACAACAAACTGCTGGTGAAAATTGCCGCCGCTGGGGCGAGAAATGCCGGGGCGGAGGTAACGGAGGTGGATTTGCGAGACTTTCCGATGCCGTTATTCGACCAAGACTTGGAAGAAAAAGAAGGAATGCCCGAGACGGCGCGTCAGTTTCAAGACCTGATCCGATCGCATCAGGGGTTTTTGATTGCCTCTCCGGAATATAATAGCTCGATTACTGCGGTGCTGAAGAACGCGATCGACTGGGCCTCGCGTCCCGATCCGGGGGAACCGATTTTGGCGATGTTTTCGGGCAAAGTGGCCGGCATTATGAGTGCCTCTCCCGGGGGACTGGGGGGGTTGCGCGGGTTGGCGAGTTTGCGGGAAATGTTAGCCAACATGAATATCCTGGTGATTCCGGAGCAAAAAGCGATTCCGCAAGCGTTTCAAGCGTTTAATGATGATGGAAACTTAAGCGATGAAAAAGACCAAGAAGCGATCGCCAATATCGGCGCAAGCGTAGCCACAGTTGTGGCGAAATTACACTCGTAAACTGGTGACGATCCGGGTGAGGTTCTCAGATTTTCTCTGGGAACTTCACCTTGGGTCATGGAGAGAGAGGAGAGAGTGCGGGCGATGAGAGAGAAACCGGATTTGTTCGCCACCGAGGGATGAATTGGCCACCGATGCGAGTGAGTAACCCGGTGTTTTGTGGGATGACGCTGATTGGGAACTAACGCCCTAGGGTTTGGCGATAATTTGCTGTAAGATTTTGAGTAAATCTTGGGTGGGGTAAGGTTTCGGTAAAAATGCCTTGACACAAGGGTGGTTGGAGGGGGTACAATTGAGGGAATTAGAAAAGCCGCTGACGGTAATAATTTTTACCTGCGGGTTCATTTTTTCTAACACTTGAATGGTGGTTGGGCCATCCATTGTGGGCATAATGCTATCGAGCAAAATGACTTGGATTTCATTTTGATGCTGGGAATAAGAGGCGATCGCTTCAATCCCATCCCTGGCGGTTAACACCCGATAGCCGTATTTTTCCAGCAGGGTTTCGGTGGTTTCGCGAATGGTGGGTTCGTCATCGACGACGAGAATGCATTCCCCGTGACCGCCATTGCATTCTGTGGATTGGGATTCCCGGGGCATGCTGGATTCCACAGCGGGCAGATAAATTTGAAATTCGGTGCCTTTTCCCGGTTCGCTGACCACATTGATAAATCCTTGGTGACTTTTAATAATTCCCTGCACCGTGGATAACCCCAACCCGGTGCCTTTTCCCACTTCTTTGGTGGTAAAAAATGGCTCGAAGATGCGGTCTAAAATATAGGCGGGGATGCCAGTGCCGGTGTCGGAAATTTTCAGGCGAATGTAAGGCCCAACTCGCGCGTCGAGATGAATCGAAAGGCTGGTTTTATCGAGCCAAATATTTTCGGCGCAAATGGATAAAGTGCCGCCATCGGGCATGGCGTCGCGGGCGTTGACGCACAGATTCATTAAAATTTGATGCAGGTGAGTGGCATCGCCGACGATCGCCCATAGGTCTGGGTCGATTTGGGTGGAAAATTTAATGGATTTGGGAAAGGTTTCCCGGGCGATCGCGATGGTTTCATCGATTAAATGCTTTACCTGCAATAGGGTGCGATCGCCATCCAATCCCTTGGCGAAAGAAAGCACTTGTTTCACCAAATCTGCGCCGCGCAGGACATTCATTTCCAGCATTTCAATTAACTTTTCGCGCTTGTGACTGGCGGCGTTTAATTGCAACAGTTGCACCGCCCCTAAAATGGGGGTAAAAATATTGTTTAAGTCGTGAGCGATGCCACTGGCGAGGGTGCCGATGCTTTCCATCCGTTGGGCGCGCAAAAACTGCGCTTCCAGTAATTTTTTCTCGGTAATATCCGTGTTGACGGCTAAAATCGAACAAGGGCGATCGCTCTCGTCGCGCACCAAACTCCAGCGACTCGCCACCACAATTTCTTTGCCCTCTTTAGTGATTTGAGGCAATTCTCCTTGCCATTCGCCTTTTTCCAGTACGGTTTCCCATGCTTGTTCGATTTGCGGTAAAATATCGCGATTGAACAGTTCTTGTGCCGGTCGCCCCATTACTTCAGTGGCAGTCCACCCATACAACCGTTGCGCGCCTTGGTTCCAAAATAAAATCCGGGTTTCTAAGTCTTTTACCAAAATCCCGTCAGTGGCAATATCCAGCAGCGCCGCTTGTTGGCGCACTCGTTTTTCGGCTCTTTTGCGCTCGGTAATATCATACATTGCCCCGACAATTTCTTCATCCTTGCCATTCGGGTGACGCACCCATTTCATTTCATCGCGAAACCACCGATAGGAACCGTCTTGGTGGCGAAAGCGATATTCCAAACAAGCATGTCCCTGTTCCCGAAGGGGGGCAATTTTTTCCCCTAGGTATCCCACATCATCCGGGTGAACTTGGGCAATCCAAAAATTCGGATCGGCGAGAAATTCTTCTCCAGAATATCCCAGTTGCTCCTTGACATTTTCGCTGATAAAAGTGGTGGGATAATTGTCTTGCCCCTGACAAGTATAAATAATAGCCGGACTGGAAGAGAGCAGATATTCCAGGCGGGTTTGACTCGATCGCAGGGCCGTTTCGGTGCGCTCTAATTCCTCGATTTGTCGTTGCAGTTGGGTCTCGCGCATCGCGCGTTCCGTGACATTTTCGATCGCGGTAATCGTACCCACCACCTCTCCTGCTTCTATCAAGGGAGCAATTTTAGCACTTTGTGGCATATAGGTCAAGTCCTTTGCCGTTCCCGCAGAAATGGGCAGCAGATAATCGTGCAAGCGCTGAGACAGCAGCACCACTTGACCGGCGATCGCTTGCTCGTAAAAGCGATCGAGTCGTCGCTGTTTCAGTTGCGGATAAACCTCGAATAAATGCCGACCGATAATATCTCTCGACCTAAATCCGGTGTGAATTTCCAGCCAATGATTCCAACTTACAATCCGCAAGTTGGCATCGGTGGTAAAAATTCCCTCTTCTGCCAAATCATTCAACCACTGCAACAAAGCTTGTTCGTGTTGTAAATTCAACAATTGATTGTCGCTCATCATTGTCTCCCTATTGCCAAAAAACGAGTGTTCTCATTACCCCTCTGGCCCAGTTTCTACCAGGTGCGCCCAGTTATCCACTGCTTCCAATAGATTTTCTAGCGACACCACACTCAACACCATCACCAGATAGCCGGTGACCGAATCATCTTCCATGCGAAATGCCGTGTAAACCACCATTGCATAGCGCATTTCTTCATAGCCGATATTCAGGGAATGAAGCAGTCCATCCACGGCATCTAAATGTAACCGGGGCACAGAAAAGGAAATTTGCATCTGTAGCAAATTGCCAAACACGCTCAAACAAGCATTCAATAAAATATTACCAATTTCGGTTAGCACTTCTGCTGCGGAACTATCCAAGCGATCGCCCCGGTGATGTTGCTGGGGCGTCACCAAATCCGTCAGCATCAATGCACCATCATAATTGAGCAGCAATAACGCATTTCCCGACACCCGACCCGTAAAAATTTGCTGAACTGTGGCAATTTCTCCCTCCACAAAACAGGCGAGTTTGTCGCTGAGTTCTTCAATCGGATGAATCGAAACCTGGGGCACTTCTAACAATACGCGATACCCGGTCAATTCCGAGAGGGATGCTGCAGTTCGCGCAAATCCCATATTCAATAATTCGCTTAACGCATCGCGCTGCAGGTCCGTTAATTGCATCCTACACCTCCATCCCTTGCAAAATGCAATTCACCGTTTCCGTCACGGTAGCGGCGTTAAAAGGTTTAGTCATATACCCCATTGCGCCCGCCGCCATGACGGTGGCGCGGGTTAATGCTTGCAAATCTGCAGTCGCCATTACCACTCGCGCCCCTGCATCGAACTCGCGCAATTGTTTTAACACTTCTGTCCCCTGCATATCTGGCATTGCCATATCCAGCAAGACCAAATCCGGTTTTTCTAGAGCATACTGTTCGATCGCCATCAGTCCATTTTTGGCCTCGATTATCTCATGCCCTTCCGGTTGCAGCATTCGCCGCAGCATTCCCCGAGACATCGTGGAATCATCCACGATTAAAATTTTTGCCATCACCATGCCTCCTTATCACCGCCCCACGGCATGTCTCCGTACCGAGGTGGCGCTATGCGATCCTTTTTATTTAGTGTGCCACAACCCCTCCGGTGAAGTGAATTCCCGTCACAATTTTCAATAAATCTTTAAGGTGGTGTTCTCCTCAATTGTGGCTAGGGGCCTTGGCTTCACCCCTTGCATTTCCCGGTTCCAATGCTTGTAAATTCGAGCGGTTTAATTTATAGTTTAAACTAGGCATCCCGTCAACTTTACCCGGATTCGAGAGGATAAACCATTGATTTGCTATAACAAATATTATCCTCAATGGTAACGCAGAGAAACGATGGCAGGAATTGACGAGGTTCGAGAATTGACCCTGGATGCACCTGTCACTCAGGTGACTTTGTTAGAAGACCGCGCCTTAGTCCGCCGCCAGGGAAGGGCGACTCTGACGCCCGGTTTGTGGCGCGTGACCGTGGAAAACGTGACCCCAGTGCTGGCGGATAAATCGTTGCGCGGGGAGTTTTGTGGGGCGTCGCCGGGGGCGCATCTGGATGACCTGCGCCTGCGGCGTCAGATGTTGGTGAAGGCAAAGGATCGACCGGAATCCATGCAAGAATTAGAAACAGAAGTGCGATCGCTGCTCGAGGATTTCCGCCATGTAACCCAAGACCGCGAGCATCAGGACTATTGCTTCGATAAAATTGAGAAAATTTTAGCGAAAGCCTTGGAAGAATTGCCCGAGGATGCTGCATGGGGACAACTGGATCCCCTGGCGTGGCGATCGCAATTGGAATCGTTATTCCAACAGTTGCGATCGCTGCGGGGGGAAATTTTAACCGGCTATCGCACCCAAGAACAACTCCACGATCGCATTAATCGGTTAATTGCCCGCATGCAAAGTCTCTCCCGCCCGGATATGCTTTATGCGGCACGACTGGAAGCGGATTTAACTATTACCCAACCCACAGACAACGAAATCGCCTTTGAATATGTAGTGCCAAATGCCCTGTGGCGACCCTGGCACCAAGCGCGATTAACCCGTCAAGAAACCCCGCAGATTTGCTTTCGGATGGAAGGCTGCATTTGGCAACGAACGGGGGAAGATTGGAGCGATGTAGATTTGATTTTTTCCACCGCCAGAGCTTCTCTGGGAACCGAACCGCCGCTTTTAACCGAAGACCGATTAAATGTTAAAGAAAAATCGAAAACTCTAGATATCGAAATACGCGATCGCCCGGTCCAAACCGTGGGACTCGGAAGCGCCGCCACCCCGGGAACCGTAAACTTACCCGGGGTGGATGATGGGGGGGAAGTTCGCACTTTGCGCCCACCCACAAAAGCCTCCATTCCCTCCGATGGTCGTCCCTATCGGGTGCCGATTTTTTCCTTTACCTCCGAGGCAACTATCGAGTATATATTAATACCAGAAATCGCCTGTCAGGTTATCCTCAAAAGCGAGCAAACCAATCGCGCTTCCTTTCCGATTTTAGCCGGTCCGGTGGACTTAGTGCGAGAAAGCGAATATGTGGGAAAAACCGCCGTCGCCTTCATTGCGCCGGGAGAAAAATTTGCCCTGGGATGGGGGCCGGAAAATGCCCTGCGCGTCCAACGCAAGCAAAGCCAAAAAGGCGAAACCGATCGCTTAACTCAGTGGCATCACTTGACCACCACCACGGAATTGTTTCTGTCGAATATCGGCGCAGAACCCCGCACCGTAACCACCACCGAACGAGTGCCGGTGTCGGAATTAGAAGAAGTCACAGTGGAGGCGATCGCGTCAGAAACCACCGACGGGATACAACCGGATGAAAACGGCTTTTGCACCTGGCGTTTTACCCTCGCGCCATACTCGCAAATGCAGGCGCAGTTGGTGTATAAAGTCTCCAAGTCCCCGTCAGTCAGCCAGAGGTAATCCCATGTCCGGTCTGGGTTAGCTGTAGGGTGGACAACCAGTTGCCCACCCTACCCGGGGGTTAGGTGCGTCAGTCCGGTGAGAAATCCACCGGATGCCCGATGACGCTCAAATGTAACCCGGTAGGGTGAGCCAACCCACCCGACAAGACTACTTGCTTTGTGAGGCGATCGGGAGCATCACCCGAAATGTGGTACCGCGACCTTCTCCCGCACTGGAGACCTCCACCGTGCCGGCATGTAATTCCACCAAATAGCGCACAATGGTCAATCCGAGGCCCAGTCCGCCATGCGATCGCGTGGTGGTGCTATTGGCTTGGCGGAAGCCTTCAAACACGTGAGGCAAAAACTCCGCACTGATGCCAATCCCCGTATCGCTCACGCTCACGCGAACGAAACCCTCTGTGCGCTCGATCCTCACCGCCACTCGTCCGTTTTCCGGGGTAAACTTCACCGCATTGGAGAGCAAATTCCAGAACACCTGGGCCAAGCGCTCCGGATCGCCGCAA
Organism: Phormidium sp. CCY1219; assembly: GCF_055795085.1. Classification (NCBI taxonomy): domain Bacteria; kingdom Bacillati; phylum Cyanobacteriota; class Cyanophyceae; order Oscillatoriales; family Oscillatoriaceae; genus Phormidium; species Phormidium sp. CCY1219. The sequence continues at coordinate 24,719 of NZ_JAYFEQ010000285.1, forward strand.
AGCGGCGGCACATTGTCATCCACCACCGAGTCCAAGACAATCGATTTTGCTTTGGCGGCGGGCGTCACCGAGGCGATCGCCTCTTGCACCACCTTCGCCAGATTTACCGGCACCCGGACGGGGCGAATTTTGCCGCGAATCATCCGCGATACATCCAAGATATCCTCAATCAAGGTTAACTGTAGCTTGGCATTGCGCTCGATAGTTTCGAGGGCTTTCTCAATTTTGGCTTCGCTCAACTTGCGGGCGCGGAGCAACTGCGCCCAACCGAGAATCGCATTCAGCGGGGTGCGAAGTTCGTGAGATACCACGGCCAAAAACTCATCTTTCAGGCGGTTGGCACTTTCCGCCTGGGTGCGCGCCTGCTGTTCCGCGTCATACAGGTGAGCGCGGTCGATCGCCAGGGCGATGCGATCGGCCACCAACTCCAGCAAATGCAGGTCTTCGGTGCTAAATTCCCGCTCCGTTGTACTCCCCACGCGCACTACCCCGAGAATCCGGTTGTCCAGCAGCAGCGGCGCACCCATGAGGGACTGAATCTGTTGTTCTTGCAAAATCGCACTGCGAACCTGGGTATAAGCCTCCCGTTCCAGGCGCAGGGATTCTCGAGTTTCGGCAATCCATCCGCAAAAGCCTTCCCCCAAGGGAATCGCCAGGGGGCTGACTCCTTCCGCTTCCAGTCCTTTTGTCGCTTTCACCTGTAACGTTTCCCCCTGGGCATCCATCAGCAAAATGGTGGCGGTATCCACTTGCAATACTTGCGTGAGGCGATCGAGCAGTTCTTCCAGCAGATCCTTGAGCGACAAGGGCGCGATCGCCACATCGGTCACCGCCTGCAGGTTTTGCACCATCGCGGTAGCACTTTCCGCCAAGGCGCGCGCCGCTTGTTCCCGTTCCAGCACTTGCCTACGTTCTTCGGCGGCCATTTTTTGCTCGTGGATGTCCGTATTCGTCCCGAACCACTTGCACACTCGTCCCGCTTTATCCCGCATGGGTAACGCCCATCCCAGTATCCAGCGATAGCCATTCTCGCCCCAGACACATTTAATTCGCGCCTCGATTTGATAAGGTTCGCCGGTCTCGAGGGAATAATGCCAGCGATCGATACAGCGCTGCAAATCGTCGGGATGCAAAATCGGCTCCCATCCGCCACCTAACAGTTCTGCGATCGAATAGCCGGTATATTCCGACCACCGATGATTCAGGTAGTCCACCGATCCATCGGCTTTAGCGGTCCACACCATCTGCGGAATGGCTTCGGTGAGAAAGCGATAGTATTCCTCGCTCGCTTCCGCCCGCGCCCGGGCTTGTTGTTCGCGCTGCAACAGTTCGCTGCGCTCGAGTTGGGCCTTTTTGAGGTCTGTAATATCGATTCCCGAACCCACAAATCCCTGAAAACTGCCATCGGCGGCAAAACGGGGAATGCCGGTATCGAGTATCCACCGATACTCGCCATTGCCTTGTCGGAAGCGCGTTTCTAGGGTAAATTTTTGCCGCTGTTGGAACGCTGAAGTATAAATCTCCAGGTAGTGCGCTTTCTCTTCGGGATGCAAGTGCTCCATCCAGCCTTCCCCCAGTTCTTCTGGCAAGCGGCGTCCGGTAAAGGTTAACCAAGATTTGTTGAAAAATGTGCGAGTGCAATCGTCGGCGGCTATCCATAACAGCACTGGGGCGGTATCGGCCATGTTGCGAAAGCGTTCTTCGCTATCTTGCAATGCGGCGATCGCCCGATTTTTTTCCGCTTCGGCTTGTTTGCGCTGGGTAATATCCGAGCGAATGGATAAGTATTGTATCGGTGTGCCGCGTTCGTCTAAAAATGGCACGATCGCAGTATCTACCCAATATTCCCTACCATCTTTGGCTTTATTTTTGATTTCTCCTTTCCACACTTGACCGCTAGTGAGCGTCGCCCACAAGTCCTGAAAAAATTCTCGGGAATGATAGCCGGAACTGAGGAGGTTATGGTTTTGTCCGAGGAGTTCTTCCCGGGAATATTGAGAAATTTCGCAAAATGGCCCATTCACGTAGTTGATTGTTCCGCGACTGTCGGTGCGCGAAACAATGGCGGATTTATCTAGGGCAAATTTGAGGTCGGAGAGTTCTTTGAGGGATTGTCGCAGGGCTTCTTCGACTCGCTTGCGATCGCTGATGTCGCGCCACGCACACACCCGCCCTCGGCGATCGGCTTCGCTACAGTTTTTGCCGATGATTTCTACCGGAAATCGGGTACCATCTTTTTTAACGCCGGTGACTTCATAGGGTTTTTCATACCCGGTTTGGATATTTTCCCTCACTAAGGGAAGGGATTCTGGGGCGACAAATTCTTTGACCGACAGTTGCATCACTTCGCTCAGTTCGTAGCCAAATATCTGGGCAAACGCGCGGTTGGCATCGAGAATTTTTCCCCCTTCGTGGAAGATGATTCCTTCTACGGTGGCTTCGGATAAGGCGCGAAATCGCCGTTCGCTTTGCAAGAGGGCTTCGCGCGCTTGAAACCGTTCGGTGACATCGCGAACGATGGTGCAAAATCCGCGCAGGTTGCCGGCTTCGTCTCGCAAGGCGGCGATCGCCACTTCCGCCCAAAATCGCGACCCGTCTTGTCTCACTCGCCAGTTTTCTTCTTCATAACTGCCGAATTCTGCGGCTTGTTTTAGGTGGCGATCGGGTTTGCCGGCGGCGATGTCTTCTGGGGGATAAAAGCAGGCGAGGGGTTCGCCGAGAATCTCGGCGGCGTCATATCCTTGAATGCGGCTGGCGGTTTCGTTCCAACTGGCTACCCGCCCTTGGCGATCGAGCATGTAAATCGCGTGGTCTTTCACCCCTTCGACTAATCGGCGAAATTGCTCTTCGCTGTGGTGCAAGGCGGTGACATGCTGTTGGTTTTGGCGCGAAACCGTTTGGGCGCGCTGGGTTGCGGCTTGCAGTTTGGCGACGATAAAACTGATTAGCACTCCTTCGATCGCAAATAGGAATAAGGACCAGTTGGGTTGCAGGTTTTGCAAAAAAAGGGAATGGGTGGGAGCTAAAAAGAAGTAGTTGCTGAGGAATGTGGATAGCACGGTGGCGAGTAAGCCCGATCGCCAACCGCCGCACCACGCACTCACCATCACGGCGGCAAAAAAGAGGAGAAAGGTGATTTCTGTGTGCAGGTTAGGGTCGAGGGGAAGATGCAGCAGGGTGGCGATCGTCACGGCAAAGATACCAATTCCATACTGTTGTAGCGTTTTCGGCCTTTGCGCGGCGTTCCAGGTGGCATACTGCTGGCTCAACTGGAGCAGTTTTCTGCGGATAATCTGCGGGATAATCGATCTAATTTGCCACATGATACTGACGAGTGATTCGCTGTTTGAGGAGGTTTAGTGTGTTAATATCCCCAAATCGGTTCCGATGAGTTCCGGACAGTTGTGATTCGACTCTCGTTTTTGATTGGTTTTCACATACTATTGTAAAGGCTAATTTGAAGTTTGCGGGAAAAAAAACTGTTAAAAATTATGGAGACGAAAAGTTGGTAGCGAGGTTTATGCCTTAAGGAGGATGTGGATGGTTTTGATGGTGTGCTACGGCAACTTTAGCGCCTTCTGTTACAGTGGGGGCGGATTGATTGACCGCTGTTGCTCGCCGATTGACCCGGTTTTTCAACCCGCGATCGGGCAATGGTTGCGATCGCCGACCACGGTTGACGCGCCCACAGTCGCCGGACATTTTCTCGGTTGCGTCTCGGGCATTCCCCTGGGGTAAATTTTGGGGCGCGATCGCGAAGGGCGTGCCTTTTTTTGCGGCGAATTGCAGGGAATTCTGCTGGGGCGATCGGGGTCAGCGAGTTGTTCTGCAATATACAATATGAGCCATTGGTCGGCTGAAACCTGCTGCTTTACTCCTTTTCTCACTATTTATCAAAAAGCCTTTCCCTCGCCTCTGTGACGATGGCGGGTAGACCGACAAAAATTATTTGCCCACCCGATTATTTCGGTGGAACCACAATCTCATGTTGTATGTAAGCGACAACTGTGCCAGCCAGCATAATTTTGAAATGACTAATTTCTCCCCACTAAGGTTTTAAACTTTTACCAAGTCCGATAACAACATAGATAGACAAATGGTTTTGACAAGCTGCTGTCAACCATTGCTTTGCAGTTTCCCCATTATAGCCTTTCTCAGATTGATGTGGTACGTAGCCGAATAGTCATTACCGCGCTTGCACCTCCGAGGTGAAAAATTC
>NZ_JAYFEQ010000286.1:0-590 GCF_055795085.1 Phormidium sp. CCY1219
TTACCCGAACCGCAAGCGGAGGAGTTGACGCCGTTGCTGGTGAGTCACGAAATTGTCAATCTGCCTTCTGCCTCAACCTTGGCGATTTTGCGGCAAGACGAACCGCGCCAAACTGCGCCGAAAACGGTTGCGTTAATTGCGGATCCGGTGTTTGAACCGGACGATACAAGAGTGACGGGCGAAACTTCTGGCAACAAGTCGAATCTGCATCGGGTGGTGGTGAATCGTTCTGCGGAGACGATTATCGGGAGTCCGATTCCGGCACTTCCGGGGACGCGCGAAGAGGCGGAAGCGATTTTAGAGTTGGTTCCGGAGAATGCGGCGATGCCTGCGTTTGATTTCGATGCCTCTCGCGCTACGGTGGCGCAAACGGATTTAACTCAATATCAAATGGTACATTTTGCCACACATGGGTTTGTGAATAGTAATGCGCCGGAACTGTCGGGGGTTGTGCTATCTCTGGTGGATGAACGGGGCAATGCGGTAGATGGGTTTTTGCGCCTGCATGACATTTTCAACCTGAAGCTGAATGCGAAAGTGGTGGTACTTTCTGCCTGTCAAACTGGCTTGGGGGACTCGATTCGCGGCGA
>NZ_JAYFEQ010000287.1:0-24481 GCF_055795085.1 Phormidium sp. CCY1219
TTTTTTCCACCGATCGCGTGGTGGTGGTGAAATATAGCAGGTCTGTTGCTTGATGCGATCCGCAGCCGAATAGTCCCCACCGCGTTTGCACCTCCGAGGTAAAAAATTCGTTACCTCACTCATATGAGAACTGCTATAAGCAAGGGTGCAAATTATTTTGCTATTGAGGGGGAGGCGGAGCCTCGGTAGGGGGTTCCCAGGCGGGAGCCTAGGAACGAGTTAAAACGAGTTAAACGAGTTAAACTGCTTTTTTATTCCATTTTTTTTCATGCTGGAATGATGCTAAAAATCGGGAGAGACCGGGTACTGTGGTGTGCTGACAGGGGGTGGTTCGCTTGCAGGGAGATGGACTGCCGGGGAGGCGCAGAGGCGGGGAGGGTTGCCCAGGAGCCGGAGAAAGAGGGAAACGAACTGGGCGAGCAGCGCTGGCAATTGTTAGGAAAACCTGTAAATCGGCGCGATCGCGAAAAATCCCGATAAAATAAATCTGCTGTACGTTTGGTGCAACTGCCTATCCATGTCTGCAATATCAAGCGCTCCGTTTCCGCCAGAAGAAATAGCAGCCGAAGGGTTAAAACCCGAAGAATATGAAGAAATCGTCAAACGGCTAGGGCGTCATCCCAACAAAGCCGAATTAGGAATGTTCGGCGTCATGTGGTCGGAGCATTGCTGCTACAAAAACTCCCGACCCCTGCTCAAACAATTTCCCACCACAGGCGATCGCATCCTAGTCGGACCGGGGGAAAATGCCGGCATCGTAGACTTGGGAGACGGAGTGCGCCTTGCCTTTAAAATCGAATCCCACAACCATCCCAGCGCGATCGAACCCTATCAAGGAGCCGCCACCGGGGTCGGCGGGATTCTGCGCGACATCTTCACAATGGGCGCGCGTCCGATCGCCGTCTTGAATTCCCTGCGCTTCGGGTCCCTCACCGATGCCCGCACCCGCCGGATTTTCGAGGGCGTCGTCGCCGGCATCAGCGGCTATGGCAACAGCGTCGGCGTACCCACCGTAGGCGGCGAAGTTTACTTCGACCCCGCCTACACCGGCAATCCCCTGGTCAACGTCATGGCCCTAGGCATCATGGAAACCCCAGAAATCGTCAAATCTGGGGCATCCGGCATTGGCAACCCAGTGCTTTACGTCGGGTCCACCACCGGCAGAGATGGCATGGGCGGCGCGAGTTTCGCCAGTGCCGAACTCACCGATAAATCTGCCGACGATCGCCCCGCCGTGCAAGTGGGCGACCCCTTCCTGGAAAAATCCCTGATCGAAGCCTGCCTAGAAGCCTTCAAAACCGGCGCAGTAGTAGCCGCCCAAGATATGGGAGCGGCGGGCATTACCTGCTCCACCTCAGAAATGGCCGCCAAAGGCAACCTGGGCATCGAACTCGATTTAGATTTAGTCCCGGTCCGCGAAACCGGCATGGTACCCTACGAATTCCTGCTCTCGGAATCCCAAGAAAGAATGCTCTTCGTCGCCGAAAAAGGTCGCGAAGGAGAACTGATCGATATCTTCCACAAATGGGGACTGCATGCCGTAGTCGCCGGCAAGGTCATCCCAGAACCTCGGGTGCGAATTCTCTATCACGGGCAAGTCGCCGCCGATGTACCTTCCACCGCATTAGCTGACGATACGCCGATTTATCATCGAGAAGTGCCCCGCGAAGCGCCAGAGTATGCGAAAAAAGCCTGGGCCTGGACCCCGGATGCGCTGCCCCCTTGCAATCCAGGGGGAATCGAACTCTCGGGGGGGCAAACCAGTTGGAATGATATCCTGCTGCAATTGTTAGATACCCCCACGATCGCCTCGAAGCGGTGGGTGTACCGACAATACGATCGCCAAGTGCAAAACAACACCATGATGATTCCCGGCGGTGCCGATGCGGCGGTGGTGCGCTTGCGTCCGCAAGAGTTTTCCGCCCCTACGGGGATTTCCGGGGCAGCCGCCACGGGAGATACCGCCACGCCCTACACCCGTGGGGTCGCCGCTACGGTGGATTGCAATGCCCGCTACGTTTATCTCGACCCTTATGAAGGGGCAAAGGCAGTGGTGGCAGAAGCGGCGCGCAATCTCAGTTGTGTGGGTGCCTTACCGGTGGCGGTGACGGATAATCTGAATTTCGGCAGTCCGGAAAAACCGGTGGGGTACTGGCAATTGGCGTCCGCTTGTCAGGGCATTGCTGAAGCTTGCGGGGAATTTGGTACCCCGGTGACTGGGGGGAATGTGTCCCTGTACAACGAAACTCTGGATGCTAATGGGAATCCGACGCCGATTTATCCCACGCCGGTGATTGGCATGGTGGGGGCGATCGCTTCCCTCGAACGCATCTGCTCTCAAGGATGGCACAGCGTCGGCGATACGATTTATTTGTTGGGATTGCCGGTGAGTTCTCAATTGCCTCACCTGTCTCTGGGGGGTTCGGAATATTTGGCGGGGGTTCACGGTTTGGTGGCCGGCAAACCGCCTCGGGTGGATTATGATTTGGAACGGCAGGTCCAGGAGGCTTGTCGCTATGGCATCGCCCAAGGATGGGTGCGATCGGCTCACGATTGTGCGGAAGGCGGATTGGCGGTTGCCCTGGCGGAAAGCTGCATTGGCGGCAATTTGGGAGCGGCGATCGCTTTGTCGCTCCAAGGGGGAGATAAGGAAAGCGAAACCGCATCATCAGAAATCCAAAACTCGACCCAACGCTGGGATGAAATTTTATTCGCCGAAGGCGGTGCCCGAATTGTAGTCTCTGTATCGTCGCATCATGTGGCAATTTGGGAATCTTATCTACAGAAACAGTTAGGGGAAAATTGGGAAAAAATTGGCCGTGTCGAAGGATCCGATATGGGTTTACGGGTTCTTACGGTTGATAACCTTCCCTTAATCAAGGTTAGTATGACAGTGATGAGCGATCGCTGGTCTAATGCCATCGAACGCCGCTTGTCTGCAAACCCGGACATTCCCCGTCAATCGACTATACCCAACAGGAGCGAAGCCGAAGCATGATTTCCAATCATCCCCAGCCCTCTGACGCGCAATCGAAAAATATTGTCAATGGCGACCCAGACGAAAGCACCACTGCCGACATTTCACCCCTTCCGGATAAACCAGAAGAAGCTTGTGGCGTGTTTGGGGTGTATGCTCCGGGCGAAGATGTGGCAAAACTGACCTATTTTGGGTTGTATGCTCTGCAGCACCGGGGTCAGGAATCTGCCGGGATTGCTACCTTCGATCGCAATCGTCAGGTGCATCTACATAAAAATATGGGGTTAGTGTCCCAAGTTTTTAACGAAGAAATTCTGGAACGCTTGCCCGGGGACTTGGCGGTGGGACATACCCGCTATTCCACCACCGGATCTTCCCGGGTGCTGAACGCTCAACCGGCAGTGGTGGACACCCGCTTGGGAGCTTTAGCACTAGCACATAATGGCAATCTTGTCAATACTGCGAACCTGCACCACAAGCTCACGGCGCAGAATTGCAATCTAGTGACAACGACGGATTCGGAAATGATCGCGATCGCGATCGGGTTGGAAGTAGACAAGGGCAAAGATTGGCTAGATGCCACTATCAGCGCATTTCAACAGTGCGAGGGAGCCTATAGTCTGGCGATCGCAACTCCCCAAGGGGTCATGGGAGCCAGGGACCCCCACGGCATCCGTCCCTTGGCGATCGGCTTTTTCAATACCCACCCCAAACGCTATGTCCTCGCCTCGGAAACCTGCGCCTTCGATATCATCGGTGCCGAATACCTCCGCGATGTGGAACCGGGCGAACTGGTTTGGATTACTGAGGAAGGTCTCGCCTCGTTTCACTGGAGCCAAAAACCACAGCGCAAACTCTGTATCTTCGAGAAGATTTATTTCTCTCGCCCCGATAGCATGATGAATGACGAAACCCTGTATAGCTATCGCCTGCGGATCGGACGCCAACTGGCCCGGGAATCTCCCGCCGATGTGGATATCATCGTCGGCGTGCCAGACTCCGGTATCCCCGCCGCGATCGGGTTCTCTCAAGAATCGGAAATCCCCTACGCGGAAGGATTGATCAAAAATCGTTATGTGGGACGCACGTTTATCCAACCCACCCAAAGTATGCGCGAATCCGGTATCCGCATGAAACTTAACCCCCTCAAAGATGTCCTCGTCGGCAAGCGCGTCTTGATGGTGGATGACTCTATCGTGCGCGGTACCACGAGCTATAAAATCGTTAAAGCCCTGCGCGATGCCGGTGCCACGGAAGTTCACATGCGAATTTCTTCCCCCCCCGTCACTCACCCCTGCTTCTACGGTATCGATACCGATACTCAAGATCAGCTCATCGCCGCCACACAATCCGTGGCCGAAATTAAGGCGAAAATCGGCGTCGATTCTCTCGCCTATCTCAGTTGGGAGGGAATGCTAAACGCCACCAACGAAGACCCGAATAGTTTCTGTTCGGCTTGTTTTACCGGGGATTACCCCATCTCTATCCCAGATAATGTCAAACGCTCTAAACTGATTCTGGAAAAAATGGCCAAGGCGTAAACTCGCATCGGTCAATGGGTTAAATTGAGAATTAAGAATTAAGAATTGAAAAAACAGTTGTTAGATAATTTCTGAATTCTTAATTCTTAATTCTTATTTTTTGGTCGGCCCGAGATAGGTGGTTAAATACGGAGAAAATACTTCGTAAATTAATGTCAAGGGCTTTTTTCGATGCCAAAATAAGTAATGCCTTCCCCAAAACGGTCCAGGTTCGCCAAAGGCTTTTTCTAACGCTTCTGAATCACCGTAGTGAATCCCTTGTACGTCTCGATAGAGTTCCGTGTGCAAGCGCGAAAGACTCTCCCAAATCGGAATAGAACGGTTTTGTAAATACTCGTCCACGTGACTCGCCTCCCACCAAGAAACGGCATAGGCTAACCGCTGCCCGGATTCTGTGCGTAGCCACACCTGTCGCCGCAGTCTCGGGCCGGGCACCGAGGCGATCGGATCCGGCGCGCCATCAGCGCTCATGCCAATCGGAGACATATCGATTACATCCACTTCCGTCTGCTTTCTCGTAAGCAGTTTCAGGTGACGAGTGGGGGAACCGTCTCCAAGCAATAAAATCTGCCACGCCGGCGCAAGGCGATCGTGGGGAAGTCCCTCCCGCACCACCTCCTCCCCTCCTTCCCAAATCGGGTTGAGGGCATACCAGCTTTTGGGTAGGGTCGCAGAATCTGTCGTTCTCGATGTTGCACTCAAGGGTCTTAACATAACTTAACGCCTAGTTCATCATAACGCCCTTTGTCAATCGCTTTGCGTCCCTTAACTCCCCAATAGCAAGCAAATCCCATCCCCTCCATTCTCAGCGCATCATTTCCCTCCCGCAATGCTACAGAAATTATCCCTGATTCGCGCAGAAAAATTAACCCCCACCAAATACTTCCCCCGACGCAAAATATGGTATCATAAAAACTTTATATAGCAACTTTAGCGGATGACACAAAAAACCAATATCGCAGAACAACTCGGGCGTTTGTTTGAAGTCGGATTTAATATCGGCATTCTTGCCTATATAGACCGATACGCCATCTCCCACCATTTCGCAGACAAATATCGGCAGGATTTGCAACAACTGCAACTCCGGAAAATTGCCAAGCGCATTGTAAAAGACAGCAAACTCATCGAATTAAAAAATATCGATATCGTCCAACAATGGAGCCGATTTTTTATTCAAAAAGGCTTTCTGGCAGGGTTGAACTTTTTCCGCGAGTACCTGCATTCGATGGGATTGCAAGAAAAGCAGCTCAAACGGTTAGAAATTCTCTACTATCAGTGCAGTTTTTCTGGAGAAAACAGCATCGGCACCTACAGCAAAGCCGCACAGAAGGAATATGAGGCATTATTATCTCAGTTTGGCGAAATCAATCATCGCGATCGCATAATTAACCAATACGCAAAAAAAGGCGAATTTCTCAGATCCGATACCTTGATGCTCCTGCGCTATCGTCAGCAGTTTCGCATTCTCTGCGTGGATTTATCTATCTTTTCGGTCAAATCTGCCGAAGATATCTTAGCGTTAGATAATGTAGAAGTGATGCGGCAATTATTGATGAGCGAATTGAGCTATCTGCGCTCGAAAAGTGTATTTTCCAAGCTGCGGATCGACACGGGAACGACGCCGGAACTGGGGGTGGATTTTTCCAAAGACCTCCGACAATATTTTACCGCATTTAAGCGCCAAGATAAAGAAAGTACCAAATTAATTCAAGCTGCTTCCTACGCCCACAGCTTTTATAACTTTTTACAAGAAAATGCCCGATTGCCCGCTGATGCATCTGTGATGTTTAATGTAGTGGGATATAGCGATCGCAACGTCAACAGCATCGCCCTACATCCGGAAAATCTCGATGTGCTAGCCACCTGCGCTACAATTTATAAAAACGAACCCCCACAGTCAGAAATCCACCGCGCCCGTCAGCAGGTTTTGCAGCAGATTCAGCGAAGTGCGGCGCGCAGTTTTAACAATGGCAAAACCTTGGTGAATGCTTTATCGGAAAAACCTTTAGCAGAAAAGGGCGATCGCATCACCCAGGTGGTTCATCAAGAATGCATTGCCGACTTTTTCAACTCCCTGGGAACCATTTCCCCAGAATTAGCCGCCCAGTTGCAAATTCCACCCGGGTTAACCCTGCGAAATGCTCATGCGGAACTAATTAAAAAATCCCTGGTTTCTTCAGATACCTATCTCTTTTTAACCGGGAATCCCGGAATTGGCAAAACTACCGCGATCGCCAACTTCCTGCAAGCACACACCAACGAAGGCTTTTTATTTTTCTACGTCAGTCCGCGCAAACAAGTCAACCTGGATATTATCGAAAAATTCAAATCGCCGCAAACGGGACAATTCTCCGACGATCGCTTATTTTCCCTGACCACTAATTCGGTGATTATTCAAGACAACAATGGGCGTCCGACGCTTCACTATCAGTCTAATCAACGGCAAAATAATTTTACCGCCAATACCCTCCAATTTATTAACGCCGCCAATGTCAATCCCGCGAATATGCACCAGAATTCTACCCGATTACAGCAAATTACCGAGGATAGGTTTCGCGATCGCGGTCAGCGTTGCGCCGGAGTAATGAAGACAATTTGCGAGGGAATTCATACCGCGATCGCCGACAACTTGTCCAACACTATTATCGCCACCGTTTCCATTCAGTCCTTGCGCGTCACTCCCAACGGAAGAAACACCCTAGACCACTTAACAAATATCTTTAAATCTGCCTACAACAGCAGAGATAACCGAGTCATTCCCGCAAAAATACGCCAAATTTCCCAGCGCATTAAGCATATTTTTATCATGGTAGATGAAATCACCGGCGACGATAGCGGCGCATCGTTTTTAAGCGGAATTGACAAGTGGTTGCACCAATATCAACTAACCGACCCACAGCATGGATTCAATACGAAAGTCATTGTCGCCGATGCTTCGATTGTAGACCCGGAAGTTATCCATCAGCATCTTTCGGAAACCTCACCAGAACCGGATAAAATTTATTTTCGCCTCGCAAAACAACCTGCTGCATCACTTTCAATGCAACCGTTTCAGTTTAAGCAAAAGCAAAAGTTAGGCGCAAGGGTGATTAATGCCAACTCTTATCCGGCGCGAAGTTTGCAAGTCACGTATAAGGTGTTTTTCCAATGTGTGAAATTTAAACCGACACTGTTTCAAGCAAAAGAAAAACCGTTAATTCAAGCAGTACAACGGAAAATTACGGAAGATATTCTCGGGTTGTTAGATAATCCCGCAGCAGGTCAACTGTTGGTGTACGTTCAGGATAAACGGCGGTTGCAAGAACTCATCGAAACTATTCGCGATCGCCGCCAGCAGTTCGATCCGGATGTGCATTATTTGGAAATTCACGCCAATCTCTCGGAAGCGGAAAAACGCAAAATCCAATACTACAAACAAGAGGTACAAGTGGTGTTTATGACCTCTTCCGCCAGTCGCGGGTTGTCGTTTCCCAAAGCAAAGCACATTCTGGTGGAAATTCCCCGCTTTCAAATCGAACGCAACCTGATGGAGGTGATTCAGGTGATTTATCGGGCGCGGGGAGAATATTGGGAGGATGGTAATGTTAAAACTCTGGACAATGAGGACAAGTTTCTGTGTTTTTATTTATGCGATCGCGCCATTTATTACCCGAAAACGCTGGAAATGTCTGAGGATAATTACGCCCAAGAGCGAAAAATTTCTCTGCAAGAAAGCATCCTCAGCATGTTGAATATTCTGCTAATTTTGAAAATTTCGATAATGACCCGGATTTGGGGCGCGGGACGTTTGGGAAGAAAAGACTGTTTGATGATTCCCATCGGGGGTAAATCGGTTTCCGCCGCCGGAACCACCTTTACCGGGCAAATGACGAATTTAATTCGAGAATTGAAAAACGAGTATCGTCGCAAACCGAGTCATAAAATTTTACGGGATGTGTTTAGCAGTTTGCAAGGAATTCTCGAAACAGCAGAATTCCTGTTAATTCAGGAGAAAAAAGCATCAGAAAATCAGTGTGTTTCTTATCTGTCGTTGCGAAAAGATTTCCAGCGCGAATTTGCCAATTTCGGAGGTTCCCTGGATCGGTTATTGGCATTTGGCAATTTGGAAGCGGGTCATCTGACGGGGAATTTGCTCGTGGTTCCGATAAAACAGCGTTTAGAAGAAATATACGAAATTCGTTTGGAACAGCAGATTAGAAGGTATGCGAATCGCCAACTGCTGGAAAAAATGAATAAGATTAGCCGAAGTCCGCAATATGCGGAAAATCTGCGATCGGGAATTCGAGACGGGGCGATGGAGTTGGTGAAGTTACTCGAAGGACAATGCGATCGCACCCAATGGTTCGAACAGTACAGCGAAAACAGCGATCGCTATTATGCTTTACCGTTATTTGCCTTAGTTAAACCTAACGTACTGAGCGAATATTTTAAGACCAATCCCCACGAGGAAGAAGACAGGGAATTTCGAACCCTACTCTCTCGGTATGTTTATTCCCTTTATCCCTCTTACGACATACTTCCCATTGGGCGAAAATATCGCGAATTTCCCTTCCTGATTTTTAGAAGTTACAGCTTAGCACAACTGCGGGAAAAAATGTTTACCGATAAGTATTTGCTGAATTCTTCCGAGTTAAATGTGCTAAACCTAATTTTAGCTAAAGAGTCGCGAGATTAACCGCTTTTTTTACATTGATTCCGGCGAATATGATATAATACAAATCCGGGTTGCAAACCTTTCTTTAAATAGTGGGTTGGATTCCATGCATTTCGGTGCGTGACCCCCCGAATTGGAGCGGGGGACATTGCACAACCGCATCCCGGGGGTCACACACCCTACCCTGGATCGTTTTAATCCATGCATTTAGTCGATAAAAAAAGGATTTTGATGCTAAAATCAGCGCAACTTGTCCGGCGTTACCGGATAGCGTTGTTCTAATTTTTTCACGAGGTAAAGTAAGGCGGAATAGAGGATTAAGATTTCCCCCAGGGTTTCAAATCCTTCCTCTAGGGCGACTCTGACTTTATCCGCAAAAAACGCCACAAATGTGCGATTGGGGAAAAACAAGGACAGGAGGGGTTGCAAGAAGAATGTATTTGAAAATTTCCCAGAAAAATGCCCCAAAAATCGCGATCGCCAGTCCCGCTATACCGATTAGCATGCAAGTGCGGGAAAAATACCAGACCGATTTAAAATCTCGGTAAAACCCGATGCCTACCATGACAATTAACGAACTATAAATCACAATCCAGTATTTCGTTCCCACAATGGGAATTAAACTATGAAATCCCAGATGCAGTTTGAACAGTTCGTCCAATCCGGCGTAAAAAATCAAAGCGGCGATCGTTAGCCAAAAACGGCGCGTCGGACGTTCGGAAGGGGTTCTCGGTACCCAAGCTAACCCGAAAAAAATCAAGCTAATCGACAGAATAATCAGCGCTTGAAATACCGTGGAAAAGGTCATGCGACCATCCATATCAAAGAAGGAAAACGGTTGTCGCGTCAGCAAAATACTGCCGAGATAAATAATGATAATGCCAATTTCCAAGGCGATCGCAGTGCCGATCGCCACATCGATCGCGCGTTTCAGGATTTTCGGATTTACGTTCATGGGTGGAAATAATCGTAAATTTCTTGTGCCAGACGCGGCCCAATTCCGGGTACCTCAGCGAGTTGCCCAGGAGTGGCAATACTAATATAGTCGATGGAATGAAAATGCGCCAGCAATCGTTTTTGCCGTTCAAATCCCAACCCGGAAATTTCATCCAAGCGCGATCGCCGCATTCGTTCTGTGCGTTGTTGGCGGTGAAATGTTACGGCAAATCGGTGCGCTTCGTCGCGCAACCGTCGCAACAATTGCACCCCAGGTCTATCCGGATCCGCATTCACGGGCAAAGATTCTCCCGGTTGGAAGACCTCCTCACGCTGTTTCGCTAAACTCACCACCGCTACATCCGAGAGCAGATCCATCTCCCGCAGCACTTCCACCACCGCCGAGAGTTGACCTTTTCCCCCATCGATCGTTACCAGATCCGGCATCTCGGCCCTGGGGTCGATTTGCCCGCTTTCCTGCTTGCTTTTTGCCGCCTCCCGGAAGCGACGACGGATGACTTCGGCGAGACTGGCAAAGTCATCGGAATGACCCGATCGCACTTCTGGATTGCGGATTTTGTAGCGACGATAGTGCTGCTTGGCGCTCATACCATCCAGGAACACCACCCGCGACGCCACCGCATCCGACCCCTGTACGTGAGAAATATCGTACCCTTCCAGACGACGGGGCAATTCCGGCAAATCCAGCATTTCTGCTAAATCTTGCATCGCTTCGGTATTGCGATCGCTCAGTCGTTTCATCCGCGCTAATTCGTAGTCGGCATTCTTTTCCACCATCTCAATTAATTCAGCTTTGCTTTGCCGTTGTGGCGCAAAAATCGCCACTTTTCGACCTTTGCGATCGCTCAACCAATCCCCTAACATTTCCGCCTCGGGTAACTCATACTGCACCAGAATTTCCGTGGGAATTTCCACCGACTCCACATTCTGATAGTGCTCCTCTAAAACCCGCTGCAAAATTAACCCCAATTCTGCCACTTTTTCCCCGGCATTTTCTCCCCTCAACTCCATCTCATCCCCCGGATTTGTGGCAGAAGTCGTCCCGCATTCCGCCACAAATCCCAACCGTCCCACCAATTGGCCGGCCCGAATTTGAAATAACTGCACGCAAGCGCGATCGCCATCACTTGCTAGGGCGATCGCATCCCGAGACACCGTATCCGAAGGCAAAGAAACTTTTTGTGCCGCATTCAACGACTTTAACCCAGCAATGCGATCGCGAATCTTCGCCGCCTGTTCAAAATTTAACGCCGCCGCCGCCGCTTCCATTTGCGCGGTTAATATCTCGATTAATTCCTCCGTTCGACCTTGAAACACCATCGCCACTTTTTGCACGATTTGCCGATACTCTGCTGGCGAAATCAACGCTTGACAAACCCCCGGACAGCGCCCGATATCGTAGTTCAAACAGGGACGGTCTTTAAACAAGGGTTGGGGACGCTGGCGCAACGGAAAAATGCGCTTGACTAAATTCACGGTACTCCTCAATACTCCTGCATCTACATAAGGGCCGTAATAGCGGTCTTTTGCACTGCTGCGTTTGCGCTTGCGGGTGATAAAAATTCGCGGATAGTCTTCCGACCAAGTAATGCACAAATAGGGATATTTTTTATCATCTTTCAGCAATACGTTAAAATACGGTTGGTGCTGCTTCACTAGGTTGGCTTCCAGTGCTAACGCTTCCGCTTCAGTATCGGTGACGATGAATTCGATATCCCCTACCTGCTGCACCATCATGGAAATTCGCGGACTCAAAGGTTGGGAAGCGCGGAAATAAGACCGCACCCGAGAACGCAGTTTTTTCGACTTGCCAATATAAAGGATGCGATCGCTGGCGTCTCGCATCAAATACACCCCCGGATCCGGCGGGATTTCTTGCAGTCGCTGTTCCAGGCGATCGGGGTTTTTCAGCAGCGGTTCGGTTTGGCTAGATTGCATCACCATCAGTTGTTAATTTACCAATTTTCAAGGTTTTTTTTACCCTCCAGGCTTCTGGTTCTATTTTAGCAAATCCACCCCAGCGGCAACCGGGCGAAAACCCCTTGCGCCTCGGCTGCTTTTTCAGGTAGGCTGCAAATTGTAGTCAACTGCACTTGACAACGGCGTTTTTTCTGCTAAAGTCTATTTAAACTGGGTAAATTTGCGGCTCAAAAGGAACCCTGGCCAATGACCAATGACCTAGACCAATCCAAAAAACAACGCCCTACAGGACCTTGGGGAATCGGGGCAACAATTGGATTTTCTGTAGTGGTGGCGATCGCCTACTTACTCACTCAAGTTGCCGTATCGATTTTATTCCTCGTTTTGAGTGTAGATACCCTCGGGGATATTAATGCAGAAAAACTGCAAAGCTTATCGGAAAACGGATTGTTAAATACCTTAGCTTTTATTGCCTCTGGCACTGTGGGACTCGGGTTAACCTGGTGGTTTGCCAAGATGCGAGAAAATTATCCCGTGGAAGAGTATTTGAGCCTGAAAAAACCAAACCCCAAACAACTGGGAAAATGGCTGTTAATTATCCTCGCCTTTCTCCTCGCCTCTGACGCCCTCACCTATTTTTTCCCTCCTCCCATTGTCCCGGAATGGACCGTCAAACTTTACCAAACGGCGGGCTTTCTACCGTTATTATATTTCGCCGTGGCGATCGTCGCACCCATTTTTGAGGAAATTTTCTTTCGCGGCTTTTTATTTGAGGGATTTCGCGCCTCTCCCTTGGGAAATACCGGCGCTTTAGCCATTTCTGCACTGAGTTGGGCGATCGTTCACCTGCAATATGACGCCTACTATATTTTTATCATCGCCATCTTCGGGCTAATTCTCGGCTATGCGCGGCTGAAAACCCAGTCGATTTACGTTCCCATCGCCATGCATGGGCTAAATAATTTAATCGCCCTCATCGAAACCGCAATTTACTTACAATTCTTCGCTCAATAATCTTATAAAACCCCCACCCTTCGTGACTCTGGAAAAGGGGAAAATGCGGGTTCAATCTAGCTATATATATGGCGGCACAGATTCCCACAGTAAAATAGTAACCCACCAACGTGCTTTTGTCAACCGCAAATTCCAGAAAGGCTAAAAATGACCGCCTTTAGCCCACTTTCGGAAGACTGGTAGGCGGGGAAATCCCCACCCTCTCCTAGGTTGAGCGTAATTCCCGACCCATTGCGTAACTCCTATGTCAAAAAAATCTATCATAATAAAACAGTAAGCAAAAACAGCACCAAGGAGGGTTATTTTGGTTCAAACCCCACAATCGCCAGCGATCGCCAATCTAGAAACCCCGCAAGAATGGGACTTGTCGGACCTTTACCAAAGCTTCGACGACCCCCAACTCCATCAAGATTTAGATAGCCTCCAACAACGCGCCGATGAGTTTCGCCGCGCCTATCGGGGGAAAGTAGCCGCACTCAACCCGCAAGACATCGCCAATGCCTTGCGCCAACTCGAAAGCATCGGGCAAAAATCCGGCTACGTTTATGCCTATCCGTCCCTGATTTTTGCCGCCGATACCCGCAACAGCGAAGCAAAGCAATTTCTCGATAAAGTCATGGAAGCCCTGACCGAAATCGAGAACCAACTGCTATTTTTCGACCTAGAACTACAGCAAATTACTGAAGATAAATTCCAGGGCTTACTCGCCGCCCCAGAATTGGCAACCTATACCCATTACTTGCAGCGAATTGCCGAATTTCGCCCGCACAAACTCTCGGAAGAAATCGAACAAACCCGCAACCAAGACAGTCTCACGGGACGACAAGCCTTCATACAACTGCGATCGGTTCACCTCGGGGAACAAGAATACGAACCCGT
Organism: Phormidium sp. CCY1219; assembly: GCF_055795085.1. Taxonomy (NCBI): domain Bacteria; kingdom Bacillati; phylum Cyanobacteriota; class Cyanophyceae; order Oscillatoriales; family Oscillatoriaceae; genus Phormidium; species Phormidium sp. CCY1219. Next base: position 13,943 of record NZ_JAYFEQ010000287.1, read on the forward strand.
CACCACCCCCGACGGCAAAACCTCCAGCACAGAAGCCGAACTCAGCGCCCTGCTGTTTCATCCCTCACCAGACGTGCGGTATAATGCCTACCAATCCGTGCGAAAGGTACTCAAACAGCACAACTCCCTATATGGCTTCGTGGTCAACACGATCGCCCAAGACCATCGCATCGAAAGTCAGATGCGGCGTTACCCCTCCACCTTGCACAAGCAATTGTTGGCCGATGAAGTCTCCGAATCGGTCTTCCGCGCGATTATGGAAGGCACTGCCAGTCGCTTTGAACTGTTCGATCGCTATTATAAACTCAAAGGCGAGGCACTGGGTGAAAAAATCCGCATCTGCGATATCTACGCCCCCTGGACTCGCTTAGACGAGGAACCCCTACCCCCAGTGAAATATAATGCCGGGGTGGAAACCTTGCTCGCAGCATTACAAGAATTTGACGTCAACTATGCCCGACGGGCAGAAGAATTTTTCCTGAAAAACTGGATCGATGCCAAAGTGCGACCCGGAAAGCGCGGCGGTGCCTTTTGCGCCTATTCTCACGGCAAACACAGTTATCTGCTGCTCTCCTACACCGAGGATTACAATTCCCTGTTTACCCTCGCCCACGAAATGGGACATGGACTGCACTTTGCCTGGATCGATGCCGCACAATCCTATTATAACAGCAATCCGCCCCTGGTTTTGGCAGAAATTGCCTCCACATTTAACGAACTGCTGCTGTTGGATTACCTGCTGAAAACCTCTACCGATAACAAGTCGCTGATGAAATCCCTGCTGACTCGCCAGCTAGAGGATCAGCTTAATTTGTTGTTCCGGCAAAGCACAATTAGTCGGCTAGAAATGGCAATTCACGATCGCGCCAAACAAGGCAGTTTCGATGCCCAATTCGTCAACGAGAAATGGATGGAACTCTATGGCAAACTCTGCGGCGATGCGGTGGAATTACTGCCAGAACATCAGTATGACTGGGCGCGCATCGGTCATATCTTCTTCAAACCCTTCTACTGCTATCAGTACACCGCCTCCAATATTGTCAGTTTAGCTTGCTACCAGAAATATCGGGAAATCGGCAAGGAGTTTATTCCCGGATATCTGGAATTACTGGCAGCCGGTGGCAGTCTGAATCAAGTAGAAGCCCTGCGGAAATATGTGGATGTGGATATCGAAAATCCCGAAACCATCGCCAGTGCGCTAGACTACATTGAGGGATTGTTAGATAAACTGCAAGCCAGTTTGTAAGCGATCGCGGCGAATTGTGGAAAAGTGCTAGAGCATTGGTTCGGGATTAGCGCCAATCCCAACTTTCTCCCTAGCACCGCCTGTAGGCACAGGGCGTGCCCTGTGCCCCTACATTTCATCTGCATCGCGATCGCTCGTTCCCCCAGGAGGAAACGCCTACCAGCGCTACCGCCTCTCCGGAATAAATATACTTGCATAATTGGCACCCTTACTTTTGATTGCACCCACGTTCTAGAAAGCGTCTGCTGGAGGCGATCGCCATTAAAAAACACTTAGCCCCTCGGTCTTTGAACTCGCTTTTTCTTCTTTAATCCTCCCCAAGCAATCGCAATATAACAGCTTGCTAAAAGCAAACTATTCGCCCCAATTCGCACGCTAGACTTGAGCGCTGCTAGAGTGGCGCTGGATTCGGCTTCTTGCTTGCGTTTGGCAATTTCTTTTTTCAAATTTTCCCGAATCCGTTCGATTTGTTCTTCCAAAGCCTCTGGATCTTCGCGAAACTCTTCCAACCGCGCTAATTGTTCTGCACTCAAGCCATCGCGACTGACAAAATCATTCAGATTCGGATCGTTCGACAGCAGAGCATTAATTTGGTTTTGTTGTTGTTGCAAGCGGCTTTCGAGTTGTTCTTCAGTCTGAATCGATTCTCGCTCGATTCGGGCAAAGGTTTGCGATCGCGCCGCAAAAACATTCGCGATATGTAACGGCACTAATAGCAAAAACACAATGCTAAAAATAGTAGAAATTAAAAAAATCCACGCTTTTAAATCCGACCAAGGTTTGCGCGGTGGAGAGGCTACCCCGACGATATTCTCAAACGCATAGCCGGCAAATACCAACCCCATTCCGAGAAGGGGAACGATACCCCGTTCCACAAACTCCGTGGTCATTCTCACCCGCCAGTCCACTTCTCCCAGTTGTAGGGGAATCGGTAGCATTATATAATCGATCGCCGACACTAAAATTAACACCAGCCCCGCTAATTTTAGCACTTGGGCAGCTCTCAGGGAAATTTGCGTAGGATTGGTTGCTTTCATCTCTAATTGACCCAAATAGTTGTTTCCTTTATAGCAAGCTTCAATCGTTGCAACGCCGACTCGAACGCCCAGAAGCCCCCACCCTGAAGGATTTAACCCCCTTCCGAACCCGATCGCCGCCGCCGATGGACAATACACCCTGCACCGAGTCTACCCCCTGACGCGATCGGAAGAAAACTGCCCAGGCGATCGCTTCTGTGGTAATTCCCCGGCGCGATCGCTTCATCCCCCACAGCCCTTTTCCCACCTCCCCGCGCCAAACGCTCTCTGGATCCAACAAAAACCACCCCTGCCCTCCCTGGCGATATGGGACACTTTATTTTTAATGGTTAAACAATCGCAATCTTTTCGTTTCCGCACCCTCGGTTTTTCCTATCGCTTCCACAACTTTACCAAAACTTCATAAAACTTCCCCCTTGTCGATCCCTTTCTTATTGATTTGACCCATTGACGAAGGGGTTTTTACTGGATAAGATGGGAACGTACAACCAGCGCAAACAACGCTCAAATTCTCCCAGACTCCACTGAGTCAGGTTCTCAATCGCCCCTGCAAAAAACTCTGGCATAACTTCCTAGAGGAATGCGATTCGGCAATCTACTCCGACGCGCAGCCTCGGCGATTGAAAAACCACTTTTGTCCGATCGAACCGAATCGGCCATTAATATTCATAACTATTGCCAGTATTTTTTTTTGAGAGATTTACCGATGAAACAAATTCTAGCCGCGATCGCAGGAGCAGCCCTCTTAGCAATGGGAACCGCAGCACCCGCCGCCAGCTTTCCCTCCTTAGGCGACGACAGCGATTCAGACCTCCAAGCTCTCATCGATGAAGGCTTGAGCTTCGAGCAACAAATCTTCGGGGAAATGATAGCTATGGATCTAAATATTACCCTCGACCAGCTTCTCGCCGAACCCACTCAAATGGATGGCTTATATGCCGGCGATAGCTATTCCGAAACCGATACGCCAAGCGGGTTGGGGGTTTACACGAAAGACGGTTGTACCGTGGATGCCGGTTGTGCGCTCAAAGCCATTGGCTTAACCCTCACCTTTAAATGTGCTGGATCCGGCACCGACCCCGAAGCGTGGGCCAACTGCGTGAAAGACAAGGACTTCGACGCCTATCTCGCCGCTTCAGCCTGTACCTACGGCAATTGTCCCGCCTTCAGCAGCGTCCCCGGCCAAAATGTCCTGACCTGCCAACAAAATCCCACCACTCCGGTACTCGCCGGCAGCAGTTTCCTCCCCTTACCCACCACCCTCAATCAAGGATCCAGCGAATCCCTGAATATCGATATCCTACAACAAGGATAGCAAGAACAAACATCCATACCTAGGGCAACGATGGATTTCCATTTTTATCTTTATTTAAGTGCAACCCACCCTGTCTTTCGGGAGGGTTTTTTTATTGCCCCGATTTGGCGCGATCGACCTCTCCCTAACAATTCCCCACCGTAGAGTGCCCTAGGAAAGCAAAGCTCTGGTGGGAAGATAACAACATGCCTTCGCAACCCTTATCCGCTGCGAAGGCATCAACCAAACAGGCGCGATCGCACCTGCTTTATTTCCTCACCAATCTAGACTTCGGCATTTTCCTTATTTGCTTTGCGCTTTTTGCTCGCCGCCAGCAAACCACCCACAGCCATTAAACCGAGCATGGTAGAAGGTTCCGGAACCGAAACCTCGGGTTGGAATCCGAAACTGTACAGTGCGCTGTGAGAAACGCCATCGGCTCTGTCAACTAACCCCGAATCTTCTCCCTGTCCGAACGCATAGAAATAATCCGTTTTGCCACCGTACTCCACCTTCACCACTTCGCTCATCTTTAACCCCGTTTCGTGATTCAGGTGTCCGGCAAGGGCAAAATTGATATAGCCATTCTCATCTTGGCTCACCGAGGCAATATTCGGGTCGCTGAAGCGTTGGAAGCCTCCTTTCATACCCCAACCGAAAAAGGCGAAGGCCTTATTCGGGGTGGGTGACACGGCTTTCAAGCCACTGTCCAAATTATTCCAAGCGGCGTCAAACCAGTCCCACTTTAAGCTCTGACCGTTGCCATCTAAATCGCTATTCCAGTCATCTTCCGTCAGACTGCTGAAGGTAATCTCTTGTCCGTTGAGCAAACCGGTGAGAGTGGTTGCATTTTGAAAGTCTGCAGTGCCGGCGTGTGTGGTGTTACCACCAAGTTCGATGTTCCCTCCACCCAAAAGAGCTTTTTGCCAATTCTGCGCCGTATTGTCGGTCAGAAAGGTGTTGGTATCGTCTGCATCATAGGTTAGATGAGTGCCATTCACTTGCGGGTCGGTCAGGCTGCCGGCCAGCGCGGGGGCGGTGCCGATCGCTCCAATACCCACTGCCACCGAGGCGGCGATCGAAAGTTTGTTGATAAGTCCTGCCATAATCTTTGTCTCCTGTAACTCCTGTCAGTTGAACGGGGTCGTCCCGGCTGCGATCGGATTGTCTCTGCTTTCTATTCTTATTAAACTCTACTTTTTTTAGTGGGGCTGCGATCGCGATCGCATCTTATTGGCGATCGAACTAAATTACTCGAGTCATGCACCCTGTGAAAACTGCTTGCCCCCTGCGCCAGCATAAATTTGGTTTAACCCATGCTTTTGCTTATCGAGACGCGCCTTCCGGCTCAACTAATCCTAGCCTATCCGAGAATTTCTTGCGTGACAATAAAGTTCTTGTAGAGTTGAATAAAGTTTTTATGAAGACTGTGCAAAGTTTCCGCCGGTGAGGGAAAAAAGGGAATTTTTTGGCGGATAATTGCCGCATATATAACGCAAACCACCGATGAGATAGCCCCATCGGTGGTTCAAACAGTGGATTTTCTTTACCTTGCCGAAGCCTGCAAAAACTCAGCGATCCGCTCCACCGCCCGTTCCAGAACCGATGGATCCTGAACCAAGGCAAATCGCACGTACCCTTCCCCAGCTTTACCAAATCCGGCACCGGGAGAGGCAGCCACCCCAGTTTGCTCCACCATTTGGGTGCAAAAAGCCACCGAATCGTTTGCCCAGGCTGACGGCAGTTTCGCCCAAACGTACATGGTAGACTGGGGCATGGGCAACTGCCAGCCGATGCGGTTGAGTGCGCCCACAAAGGCATTGCGGCGATCGCGGAAGCCTTCCACCGTCTCTTTCACCGAAGCTTGAGAGCCGCTCAGAGCAGCGATCGCCCCATTCAGAATCCCCTGATATTGGTTGAAGTCGATCGCGGCTTTCACCTGTCGCAGAGCCAAAATCAACTCCGGATTGCCAATCGCGTAGCCGATCCGCAACCCGCCCATATTGTAGGACTTGGACAGGCTAAAAAACTCGATCGAGCAGGTTTTCTGCGGATCCGCTTGCAACACCGACGGGGCAACTGCCGAGGGTTCACCTTCAAACACCAAGTCAGCGTAGGGGAAATCGTGAACCAGCACCAAGTCATGTTGCTGACAAAAAGCAACCGCTTTTTGGAAAAAGGACAACGGCGCGATCGCAGTCGTTGGATTGTGCGGATAGCTCAGCACCATCATCCGCGCTTGTTCGAGTACCGCAGGCGGAATATCCTCAAATACCGGCAAAAACCCATTGGACTCCTGCAGGGGCATCGGATAAATCTGACCGCTGGCTAAATACACCCCACCGGAATGAGAGGGATATCCTGGATCCATCAGCAGGGCAAAATCCCCAGGATTTAAAATCGCCAAGGGTAAATGGGCGGTGCCTTCCTGGGAACCGATCAGGGCCAGCACCTCGGTTTGCGGATCCACCTCAACCCCGTAGCGATTGGTGTACCAGCGTGCGGCAGCTTCCCGAAAGGCTTGGGTGCGGTGAAACAGCACGTAGCCGTGGCTTGCCGGATCCGGCAGGGAAGTGGCGATCGCCGCGATCGTGTGTTCGGCAGGGGGTTGCTTGGACGACCCCAGAGATAAATCGATGATTTCATGTCCGGCTGCTTTTGCCCTTGCCTTCGCATTATCCATATCCGCAAAGACATTAGAGCGCAGAGGTTCTAAACGTTTGGCAAACTGCATGGCTATTTACGGGGGAGAAGAGAACGGGGAAATTAAGTATCACAGGTGGGTATCGAGGAAGCTGGTGAGTCCTTGTTTGGTAATCGCCCCTTCATGGGAAGCAATCAACTGCCCGTTTTGAAACAGTCTCAGGGCCGGCACCCCTTCCACTTGGCATTTTTTTACCGCCTCTGGATTGGGATCGACTTCCAGTTTGAGGACATTCAGGCGATCGCCATATTCATCTGCCGCCCACTCCACGGAAGGCGACACCAGACGACAAGGGCCACACCAACTCGCCCAAAAGTAGGCCAATACTGGCTTTGTGGCTTTTTCTAGCTCTACATCAAATTCGCTATCGGTAATTGTTTTAATGCTGCTCATGCCACCCGCTATAAATCACTCATTACTAGATTATCTGCAAGCCGACCCCTAGATAACCCCTCGGCAGTCACAATCTCATAATTCTTAAAAAAACTTAATATTTCGCGACACTCAAGTGGCAATGGGAAACGCCTCAAGCGTTAGCTGAAAGTAACCTGGGGCAATTTGCCACCGCACAACCGCTTGAGGCGTCAAAAAATTGAAAGTAAACAACACCCTACATGTTGTTAAGTTCGTTTCGCAGGCGATCGAGTTCGTCATCCACCTCAGACTTCTGCGCGCCGCCGCCTTCTTCCGAGGCAGGTAGGGCTTGTTGCGAAGGAGAAGCCCCGCTGAGCTGGGCTTTCATCGCGCTGAGCTCGTCATCCACATCGCTGCCGGCTTCCAGTTGAGCAAACTGGTCATCCAGACTGGATCCACCAATTTCCGCCGCCGCTTGAGAGCGCGCTTCCATTTGCAACACTTTCTCTTCCATGCGCTCAAACGCCGCCATCGAACCACCGGTATTAATCGAACCCAGGGTACTTTGCAGTTGTTCGTTCGCCTTGGCAGCTTGTGCCCGCGCCTTGAGCATGTTTTTCTTCGTTTTGGCTTCAGAAATCTTGCTTTCCAAGCCGATCAGGTTGCGCTTCAGGTTTTCTACCTGATTGATTTGCCCATCGAGCTGCTCTTTCAGTGTCGCAGCAGTATCCGAGTGAGACTTTTTGCGAACCAGGGCTTCCCGGGCGAGATTTTCATCTCCTTTTTGCAGCGCAAGCTGAGCGCGCTGCTGCCACGTATTGGCTTCATTGTTGGCTTGCTCGTACTGTTTCTGAGTGCGTTTTTGGTTAGCAATGGCACTGGCAACAGCTTGGCGTAGCTGCACCAAGTCTTCCTGCATATCTATAATAGATTGCTCTAGGACTTTCTCGGGGTCTTCCGCCTTGCTGACCATATCATTCAGGTTGGCTTTGACGACTCGGCTAATGCGATCGAACAATCCCATGATTTTCTGTTTCCTTTTCGGGTTTACAAGATAATTCCTAGCTTCTGGCCGACGGCCTTCTACTATTAATGTACTCGCTGGCAACGAGAAAGTAACAACGCTCTCCCGGGTTGGCGCGGTTCATGCACGCAGATTTTCCGAAGGCGGGCGATCGCTCCGGTTGCAGCAGAAGAGTTCTGCTCGTTTCAACACTTCATCGCCTCCTCGGTTGCGCCCGAAATATTTCAGCTACAGCGATCGCGCTGGTGGGCGTTTCGGTCCGAGGGGACACAGGGGCGGTAGATGCAGCAACATCAGGAATAGAGCGATTGTTGGGGCTGGAGACTTGCGCGGGTCAAGTCAGTTTAAACAGTTTCAGTGTCAGATAAATATGATATTCTAGTATGTCTTTGCGCTTTAATTATAGGCAACTTTACGCTAAAACGTCACCCATAGCGATCGCCGCTACCGTTCTACCACCCCGGGAGTGACCACCGAGGCAAGTTTTCCCCACCAGTGGCCCGCCCCTGAGTGCGGGGGGAAGGAAACCCGCCCCGTCACGAGTCTTCCATTTCCGATCGCAGTTTTTCCAATTCTCCTTCGATTTCGGGATCTTTCCCCCCAGAAGCAGATCCGGTCAATTGCCCTTGGGTTTGGCTACCGCTGAGCATTTCTTCTTTCATCGATGTCAGTTCATCCTCCACCGCCCCACCGGATTCGAGAGAGGCAAATTTGCGATCGAGATCGTCGGTTCCAAGTTCGGCAACTGCCTCAGAACGCGCTTCCAGTTGCATGACTTTTTCTTCCATGCGCTCAAACGCCGCCATTGCCCCACCGGTGCCTACAGTGCCTAGCATTTCATTGAGTTTCTCGGATGCTTTCGCCGATCGCGCCCGCGCCAGATAAAGGTCTTTTTTCGTCTTCGCCTCGGCAATTTTACTTTCCAACCCGCGCATATTTTGCTTCAGGTTATCCACCACTGCCGTTTGCTGGTCGATTTGCGCCTTCATCCCATTGGCAGTATCTTGGTAGGACTTGCGCCGCGTCAGGGCTTCCCTGGCCAGGTTGTCATCCCCTTTTTGCAAGGCCAATTGGGCGCGGCGATACCATTCATCTGCCGTAGACTGAGCTTGCGAAAACTGACGTTCGGTGCGTTTTTGAGTCGCGATCGCCTGCGCCACCGCTTGCCGAAGTTGAATCAGATCCTCTTGCATGTCCATGACGGTTTGTTCGAGAATCTTTTCCGGGTCTTCAGCTTTATTAATCAAACTATTAATGTTGGCGCGAATCACTCTGATGATTCGGTCAAACAATCCCATAAACAACTCCATTTTTTTCCTAGTTTGGGAGCGCTTGGCCACTCGGGGACTTCACAGACCTCGGGCGCTCTTTAATATTATGGTATCGCACAGGACACCACTGCTGGCTTACGGCTGATACACCTGAGCATTCATCCCTTGCTGGGTCATCTGCTCCACCATCATCTTCGCCGACGCCTCATCTTCAAACGCCGCCACCTGAATTTTTACCCCAATCGGAAATTCGCGCACGTAAGCATCCGGCACCACCTGCCTTGCATTCCATAAGCTCTCACTATCTTGATAATCCATCACCACATAATAAAAATTGGGAAATGATTGCGTGCTGACTGAGGCTCCCGGTGCGGGACTCGGCGCGACACTGGTGGCGGGAATCTCTCCGGCGGCATTATTTGTCGGTGCTGGCTCGGATCCTTGAGTGCTGCTGGGGGGCAAAGAATCCGCCGGCTGGGCCGACTGGGTAAGATAATCGGTGTTGAGATTGCTCAATCCCGGCGAATTGCTGGGCGTTTCCCTTGGCGCTGCCGGTGCCGGGGTAGCTTGGGAATTCACCGGCACTTCCGGAAGCCCAGTTTCCCCCACCGGTGCTGACGAGGTGGCCGGTTCTTCCTGAATCGTTCCCAACTGTTCCAAATCTAATGGCTCAAATTGCGGATCGGTTAAATCTGGTGAAATCGACTCCGGTTTGCCAGGGTCGGAATTGCTGGCACTGTCCACCGTAGTCCCACCCGCACCTACCGTGGAATTCTCCGGAGGATTGACAAGTACATAGATTAACGTGGCGCTGGCAACCACAAACAGCAACATCGAGCCGATGCCTAAAGGAGTCCACAAGCTGTTTTGGGAGGCGTCTTTGTCCTGGCGAGAACGACGCTTTGTTGCTTTGGCTTCTTGTTCGTCTAAGGTTTTGACGAGTTTTTCTGAGGATTCGAGATAATCATCCGGGGTGGCGGGTTTGAAGGTGGAAATCAAAGCGCCACTGGTTTGCTCCTTCGGGGGGTTGGATTCCGCAGAGGCACTGGCGGAGCTTTCACCCGATCGCGCGCTTAATTCGCCATTTTCGCTCTCCGGAGCGATCGCTAATCGCACCACCTTGTTAGAACCGTTGCCATTGCTCTCCCCTTTGGATTGCCCTTCCACAAATCCGGGCAGTTCGAGGGCTTTATTCGAGTTGAGCTGTGGGGGAGCCTCTAGGGGGCGATCGCTGCTGCTGTGATTCGGACTGAGGGTGATTAAATCTAAGGAGTTCTGTTGCGTGGCTTGCCAACCGTTGCGCCCTTCCCCGGGTTCGACGGTTTCGCCGCGCTTTTGGCGTCGGTATCGGGTTAATTCTGCCTCGAGCTGCACGTCTAAGCTTTCCAATACCGCTTGCAACCCGGATTTTAACCGGGGGGTTTGAGACGATGTGGAGGGGGTTGGTTTTCCTGAGTGTTGATTCATCGAAAATTAGGGTTGGTAAAGGGACGGATGGAAACCCCTGTCATTCATGCACGGGGAGGAATCCTTCCCCTTACACAAACAGCAGCCCAACAGGGCTTCAATTGAAGCAATATTGATAACCATCTTTCCCCTGTACGCGGCT
>NZ_JAYFEQ010000288.1:0-4084 GCF_055795085.1 Phormidium sp. CCY1219
CACTTTGATAATGCCTTTAAGAGTTCAGTTTTGGACTGCTTAAGAATCCCCGCGTCTTCAGCGCGGGGAGTATCAAACTCCAACCTCTTCGAGCAAAGGCTGAATGGTTTCCCAGGTCAGTCCGCGATCGATGTATTGCGGCTGATTTGGATTCAGAGGACCTTTTAAGCGATCGATTTTGATAATTTTGGCGCGATCGGGGAGGACGGGAACATCCGGATCGAAGGCAGTGGGGCGCATTAACGAACTGGAAAATCCCTTAAAAATGGCAATTTCATCCATCTCCTCATCAATTTCAGCCTCGACCATCAACACTTCTTGGGGTCGTCTAACCGTGTATTGTTCCAAGCGCTGCCCAATGGAATTGCTCATCTCAATCGATGCTTTTCAATCAACAATCAACGAACTGTAAACGTGGGACGGGGAATTTTAAACCCAGTGAATTTCTCGTTTTAGGCACTTGCTGCCTTCGCCCATTATAAATTTATCGAGCCATTTTTCGAGTCATAAGAAAGCGTAATTTTCCGCGATTATTACATCCTAAAAGCTTAGTGACCCGTTGCGGAACGTCCTTCTTTTCCCAATCGAATAAACAAAAAGTAGGCAAAACAAAGAACGTAAAAGGTCAAGCCGATTAACCCAAAAAAGCCTAAAACTGCGGGGTCGGCATCGGTATGAAAAAGCTGCTTAAATCCCCAAGGTGGATCTAACCACACGCGACAGTAGGGAGTCGCGAGAATTGCGTCTTTACTGGAAAAGGCACAACTGAGAAAGGGAAGTTGAACCAAGCTTCCGATCGCCATGTAAACGGTAATTGCCCAACGCCAGGAGGTAAATGCCAGCTTCAAAGGTGACTGGGATTGGTCATCAATATCTTCATTGATATCCACCCAAAACCAAAGGGAAACGGGAATTAAAATGCGAGCCGCTAGTGCTGAAATAAAGCTAATTGGTAACGCTCCAATCATCAGATAGACGGTAATGAGCAGCAAGCTAGCCACCCGCCAATAAATGACTAACAGGTGTTGTATGGCGTCTGATTTGCCAGCAAAGGCCCAAATCAGTAGCACCAGGGGCAGAATAACGGTGAATACTACAGCTAGTCGATAATCCATCCAGACTAGCGGTTGAAACCAAGGTTGCTCCATTATTTGTCTCGTGGAATTATCTGGGGTCGAGTTTTGGTTCACTCGCCAACGGCTATTTCCGGAGAGAGTCCGGTAAATCTGCGCGATCGGCAACCATAAAGGCAAGCAACTGGACCTCGATAAATCGAGATCTAGTTGCATTTTTAACGAATGCGAGTTGAATCACGCAATCTCGGCGGATGAGGTGGGCCACCTTATCCCGTCACGCTCATCTATTCGTCGTAGATCCGACACTCTGCGGCATCGGGATTATCATCGCAATATTTTTCAAAGGAAGACTTGGGTTTGGTATTGCGCTGATCGGAGGCTTCAGCTTGCATTTCTTCTACCGCATCCCAAGCCGCCGCACATTCAGAGGAGCTTGCTCCACTGGTATCGCATACGCTACGCGCGTTTTCGCGCTCTTGTTCGATTTGTTGGTTGATATTGTTGCTCATTGCTTTTGTACTCTTAACTACTGCGATCGGCACGCAATTAGGAACCGAATTGATTTTAGCGCGAAGCTTTTTTGTCCGGGAGTGCCCGAGTCCAGGAATTCGGCAAGTGCCGAGGGATTCTAGAGTCGGTGCGATTTCCGGGAGGGGAGGTGTTCGGAACCACCGACGCCGCGCCGTTAATCGAGATTTGGTATTTAACGCGGCTTCCCTGGAATTAGGGATAGAGGAACAGGGGAACTGAAAGTGTATCTGTTTTTATTTTTTCAGCTTGACGAATGTCGATGGCCTTTCCCTCCCGATGAATTTTCTGCTGGCCGATCTGTTTTCTATGTTAACTTATGTTAAGCCATCGCGCGCAGATAATCCATTGCCCAGTCAAGAAACTGCGATTTTTGCGCGTTTTAAACAGCATATGGGGGAAAATCGGCAACCCCTCGTGATTTTTAGACCCCTCAGTTCAGAACCGCAAGAGAAAGCGATCGCCTCCGACAAGACGATCGCCCCTCAACCCGCCCCAAAGGCGATCGCCCGCCAGTTGTTGCCGCCACTGGCGCTTGCATGTCCCTAAATTTTCTCCTGGAGTTGGCCAAGAGTCAATCCCATCCGCATCCCTCCTCCCTCGTGCCTGGTTATGTTCCGCGTACCCACAGGGGGAGTTTTCTGCGGGAGTTAAATCTTCTGTTGGGGGATGGAACCTTGCGCCACAAAGCGACGTCAACAACCGAATATATCGCCAACCGCTCGTTTTATCGAACCCAAATCGGTGGGATAGCGTTTCTAGAACCCAAGCACTCCGATCGAATTTAGAGTGCTGAATTTTTGTAATTTCCGGGAGTCAAGCGATCGATTCTTAACGCGATCGCGAATCTTTGCCTGAAAAATTTTAGGGAGGTTTTGGAAGGTTAAATCCAGTCAGACGGGCAAGCAAAACTCAGGCGAAAGCCCAGATTGCAAGGGGTTTAGAGCGGAAAAGCCAAGCAAGCCGACGGCATTTTTCACCTAAATAAATCCGGCTTGATTAACCTTTCAAAACTTTCCATAAAATTTTAAGGTTGAAAGATTTGTTGGGGAAAAAAGTATGATAGAGTGAGCAAAGCGGAAGATAAAAAGCATACCGAAAAATTTCACGGGTCGCTAATTCAGGGGGGGGTCAAACCAGACACCTTCACCAGCGACCATCCCTAAATAGTGAAATCTCGAAAAAGCGCGATCGCGGCAATTGCCAACCATTCTCAGGCCAGATAGAACCTCCATTGATGCGAGTGCGTGTTTGCTCCTCGCCTGAAAAATGCCCCAGTAAACCCGATCGCCCTCCACTGGAGAAACGCCCACCGCTGCGGTGGAAAAGCCGACCCTCGGGTTAGCTCATTTCTAACCTCCAATTGCGGTGGAACGACGCCCACACTATCCTCTCACTCAGGTTTATGAAGATGTGCCGTGTAAAACTCGCCATATTCTTTGCCGTTGCTGGATTTGCTGCCCTAGGGTTGGGGCGGCCCACCCTGGCGCAAACCCCAACCCAAAGCTGTGAAGCCTGTGCCTTAGGCGGCGGTAGGGTCACCACCCGGGCGACATTTCCCAGCGCCCAAACCAATACATCTCCTGACGACAATAATCCGGAGGGAGAATTCCGACCCGACAGCCCGCCGACGGCGCGCGAGATTCAACAACAAAGCAGCCAACTGCAACAGCGCTTGCAAGCCATCCAACAAGTCCCCCTACAGCAAATCTATCTCGGCGCACCCGGAAGCAGTTCCAACACCCCCACCGCCTATGGAGGCAGTTTTGGCAGTGTGGGCGTCGGGTTCAGCTATCAAGAACGAACCCGCTACACCGAAGATGCCGATGGAACGGCGGGGGTGGTGGTCAGTTTTGGCAACCCGCAAACTAGCGTCGGTTTGGATGTGGGCGTTACCGCATTGGATCTGTCAGACTTCGGCGATCGCGGTTCGTTTAACTTCAAACTGCACCGCGCCCTTCCCCAAGACTTCGCCGTTGCCGTAGGACTGGAAAACGCCCTCATCTGGGGCTTCTCCGATGCCGATACCAGCGTTTACGGCGTGGTTAGCAAGCGGTTTCGCGTCAAAGAAAACAGCCAAGACCCCTTCAGCCGCATTTCCGTCTCCGCCGGGGTGGGCAGCGGACGCTTTCGGACCGAAGAGCAAGTGCAAGACGACGAAGGTAGCGTCGGCGTCTTTGGTAGCGTCGCCGTGCAAGTGGTCCCCCCCGTCAGCGTCTTTACCGAATGGACCGGTCAAGATTTGAACGTCGGCGCATCGGTGGTCCCGTTTCGCAATCTGCCCCTGGTACTGACTCCCACCCTCAGCGACGTCACCGAAACCGCCGGGGACGGAGTTCGCTTTACCCTGGGCGTCGGCTACGGAATGTCTTTGTTTTAAATCGATATTTTTGGAAGGATAAATAGTCAGGGACTCCGTAGAAACCAACCCCATGTCTAAAGCCAGGGGCTTGTACTTCTAACCACCTGACCAGCCTAAA
>NZ_JAYFEQ010000289.1:0-34040 GCF_055795085.1 Phormidium sp. CCY1219
TTGACAAAAAAAGTGGCGAGCTGCTAGAATGAAACGGATGGGGCAGGCAGGGCGTTTAAGCATTGCACAAATTGCTTTACGGTCCTGCCTCGCCCATCGAGCTTCACTTCTGATTATAGCACCTTTATTTTTTTTAGAGCGGTTAGGGGCTTGCTTTGGATAAGTTCTCAGAAAATCCCTGGGACGATTGGGAAACAGCGATGCAGTCTCGCCGATCGCCGGTTCAAGAGTGGAGAACCCCCATCCGGCATGTCATTATCTCCTGACAACATCGGCGATCGCGCGGTCAAAAATGCTAACGTCTGAAAAACCGACGATCGCCCTGGGAGGGCAACCAGAGGGAGGTGGGGTATTTAACCCACCCTCTACTCCGGCATTGTCCGCCAATTGATGTTGTTTGTCAATTTCTGGATAATGAAAAAATCGCGCAATTTCTTAAAATTCATTGCTCTATTTTTCTCCCTACTGGTGTTGGGCGTAATGCTCAATGGCTGTGGCACAGACATGAAAACCGCAGCGGAATCGGGAACGATTTATCAGCACAAAACGATTCCCAGTTCCGATGGCATAGGCAAGATTTACATGGGGCGAGAAATTGCTAAAGTAATGGGACATCGAGGTGCAGCCTGGTTAGAAAGAGACAGCAGAGAACGGGAGGAAAAGCCATCCTTGCTGCGGGAGGCGCTGGAGTTGAAAAGAACCGATATTGTCGCCGATATTGGAGCGGGAACCGGCTATATCAGCTTTCAAATGAGCGAAATGGTGCCGGAGGGAAAGGTGCTGGCGGTGGACATTCAGCCGGAAATGCTCGATATTCTCGAAGGGTTAAAAAAAGAAAAGCAGATAACTAATGTAGAGACTATTTTAGGGAGCGAAACGAATCCGAATTTACCGGAATCGACGATTGATTTAGGAATCATGGTGGATGCGTATCACGAGTTCAATTATCCACGAGAAATGATGGAGGGAATTGTGAAGGCACTCAAACCGGATGGGAGAGTGGTGTTGGTGGAATATCGGGGGGAAAATCCGTTGCTGATGATTAAGCGGTTGCATAAGATGACGCAAAAGCAGGTGAAGAAAGAAATGGAAGCGGTGGGGTTGCAGTGGCGAGGAACGAAAGAGATGTTACCAAAGCAGCATGTGATGATTTTCGAGAAACAGGCATGAAGGCGATCGCGCTTTTGGGTTTGCGAGGGTCAATTTCGCCAAACCGAGGGGGAATCGGGGGAAGTGGGCGCAGGGGAAGCGATCGCGTTACTGCAGGAGAATTGTTAAACAAAACTAAGCATATCGGGTTGTCGGTGCGTTGTTCTGAGAAAATTGAATTGGAAGAGCTAGAAAAACTGATAATATTGCTATGGATGCCAAAGAACTTCTAGACCGTTATGCCGCAGGAGAGCGGAACTTCCGCGACATCGATTTGTTTCGTGCCGATTTGAACAATGCGGAGTTGAGTGGTGCCAGTTTCTTTCGGGTAGAGTTATTTGGTGCCAATTTGTTCCGGGCTAAATTAATCGGGGCAAATTTCTTCCGCGCTTCCTTAATTGGGGCAAACCTGTATTGTGCCAACCTCAGTGGTGCCAACCTCAGTGGTGCCAATTTGACGGGGGCGAATCTCAGTGGTGCTGACTTAAGCGGGGCGGATCTCAGCGATGCGGATTTGGGCGGTGCGGATCTCAGTTATGCGATTGTCAATTATGCGGATCTGACGCAATCCAATCTGTTTCGGGCGCTATTCGTGGATGCTCAACTGAAGCATACCAAATTTACCGGGGCGCGGTTGCGCGCTACCAATTTTAATGGGGCGATGGTGGAAAATGCGACATTCGATCGCGTGGTGGGATTGTCGGAGGAGACAAAAACTAGCTTAAGCGATCGCGGTGCCATTTTTGCCGTGGCGGTTCAATCCTAAAGGCGATCGCACCCCATCAGGCGATCGGGGGCGCAGCAGGGTAACGCCACGGGCGAAGTTACGCGATCGCCCATCCCGTCAAAGGGCACGGCATTGCCGTGCCCTTACAGCTTACTGCCTTGTTTCAGTGGTTTTTTCCGTTTTTATGCAAAGTGCCAGAAAAGTGATATATAACTGGCAGTCCGCCCCGGTAAAGAGAAAGGGGAACGAGAGCGATCGCATCTTTCTCTGGTTCTCACATAAAGCGAGAGGGCCTGGATTACTTGACAAACAGGGGCATCACTTCAGCCGAAGTCAGCAAACCGTAAAAGCCGCGTTGGTGCAAGCGGATCCCTGCCTTGAGATAGCCGAAAGCCGGACCGCAGACATTTGCCGCCATACTGGTTTCATCGCCCAAAGTAAACGTATGGGTAGAAATCTTGCCCTCAAAGGTCCGACCGGTGATATTGACATGGGTGCTGAGGGGTTTTTGCGGGTTGCGGGTATCCACCACACCGCCAACAGACACGCGATCGCGCGCACAAATGCCAGCCAATTCTAGCATAATATCATCGGCGTGTTCCATATTTTCCAAAGTCAGCTTGCCCTCAGTGCGATCCAACAGCGCCGCCACCTCTTCATCGCTCATCGCCATTGCGGAGTCCACATTATATCCCGGCATGTGGGCGATATCCTCGCGAATCGTGGCGCGATATGCCTCCCAATTGGCAATTCCCACCCCGAAAGTAATTTTTACCTGGTGAACTTCCGCGTAGCTTTGCGCTGCTAAAGATGCCGCCGCCGTCAGCAATCCCGGGGTTGCGCCGCAACCGGTCATGTAAGTGATGCCTGCATCTGCCAACTCCGCTTGCAGTTCCAACAACTGTTCCACCGCACTAGTGCGCTTCAGGGCATCCACGAGAACCCCGCGCCAACCGGAGGCGATAAACTGGCGCACCACCGATGCCATAAAGGTATTGGGCAGATTGGGCAATGCCAGAAAATACCCATCCACCGGCGATCGCTGAATTAACTCGGCGATGCTATCGGTGCTGAGGGTGCCACCGGGGTCTAGATAGCCCAAGGATCCTTGTTGATGGTAGGTGGTAATGCATGCATCGGGGTTTAAGCCGTCGGGGTGGTAGGCGAAACCTTTTTTATCCGCCGCCGCCACCCAAGTCATTTCCGCTTTGGGGGCGAGGACCCGCGCGGCGGCTTGCCCCAAGCCACCAAAACCGAGAACCCCCACGCGCAGGGGAGTTTGGGGAGTGTCTTGGCGGGCGATCGCTGGCTTAGAAGTTGTCATATCCTTCGCGCTCCAATATGGATTCGTTCAACTACACAGATCTTTTATTATCCAGCTTTCGCCGGGGTTTGGCTCCTTGAATTTTCCTCGATTCTTGAAGCCCCTCCCCTGCCAGACCCCCGCCCCTCAAAATCCTTGACTGATTTCAAACGTTACGCGAAACTTAACTCATACTGAGTATGGTACTCTAGAACTTACTAATTTTTGTTAAGCTTTAACCCAATACGATCCCATTGGTCACAAGACATTTAATGACCAACCCGAATGACCCACCCGGAGCGCAAGTCACGGACTTGCGAACCACCAACGGCATCACCAGCCTAGCAGGGGATGTCGGGGTATGAATTAAACCAACGACTAAGGCAGCCTAGAGCATGGAAACACTCGAATTTGTCATCTACCCCGATGGCCGAGTTCAGGAAAAAGTCACTGGCATTGTCGGTGCATCCTGTGCAGAGGTCACGGCGGCAATTGAAGCCCAACTCGGAGAAGTGCTCAAACAAGAACCAACCTCCGAATACTTCGCCTCAGTGGTAGAGCAGACTGCTACCGCCACCACCCAGGCAACTTGGAGCGAATGGTAAGTTTTCGTCACCGGGCGAAAACTGTTGATTGTCAAATGGTCCATTTAGTTACGTCAGGAAATAAGTTACTATGTCTCATTTCAGCCAAATCAAAACCCAGATTCGCAATCTGACCTCCTTGCAAACTGCTTTAACTGACATGGGGATCGACTGGAAAGGCGGTCCGAGAGAGGTACGCGGCTACCAGGGTCAAACCCACAATGCTGACGTCACCATCGAGCAAGACAACGGTTTTGACATCGGTTTTTACTGGAACGGTCAAGAATACGAATTGGTGGCCGATTTGCAATATTGGCAGCAAAAATGGACCGTCAATCGGTTTATCAATGAAGTGACTCAACGGTATGCTTACCAAACCGTGGTCAGCGAAACCGCCAAGCAAGGATTTCAAATTGCCGAAAAACAAAAAAATCAAGATGGTTCTATCCGTCTCGTGTTGCAACGTTGGGCAAGCTAATGGCTGATTTTTCAGAACTAGACACCAATGAAACTCCCGAACGTTCGGGTTTGGAACCGGAGTTAGGGGGGGTGTTGCGCGACGAAGGGGAACGTTCTGGTTTAGAGCCAGAATTAGGCGGTACCCTGCGCCAAAATGGGGTTTATGTGGATGAACCTACCTGCATTGGCTGCAAGCACTGCGCCCACGTCGCCCGCAATACCTTTTACATCGAACCAGATTACGGACGTTCCCGGGTAATTCGCCAGGATGGGGATCCCGAAGAGGTGATTCAAGAAGCGATCGACACCTGTCCGGTAGACTGCATCCATTGGGTGGATTACACGGAACTCAAACAATTAGAAGCAGAACGCCAATTTCAGGTGATTCCGGTGGTGGGATATCCAGTGGAACAGGGTGTTTCTGCAGTGGCCAGTCGCCGGAAAAAAGAAAGCGCAAAGCGCCGGAAAAAACGCTGAACTGGGAAGAGAAAGCGATCGCAATTGCGACGTTTCTAGAGGAGCAACTCCGTCACCTAGCATGGATGAATCTATCGTTTCATGCTCTGGAGCAAACCTCAACAGCTTCGGGCTGTTGGGGTTTTTTATTGGGCGCTGGTGGCGGCTTCCCGGAATGGCTAAATCCTGGCGCGCCGAATCTGAGGGTTAAGCTTAAAAAGCGATCGCAAATTGTCGGCTTTTGGGTTGGGTTTAGCCATAGTTGTTGTTAATGGTTACTATAGCATTTACCTTGGTTTTTGCGAAAATTGTCCTTCGGGGAGGGGGAAAGGGAGGGGAAATGGTCGGTGGCGCGATCGCCTTTGTCAGAATGCTCAGTGTTCGTGCAGCCAAGTGGCGGTGAATGCACTGTGGCGGTCAGGATATGAGCGATCGCCCCGTTTCCCATTTCCGATTCCCTCCTCCTCGGAGTATTCTACCGTGCCGTGTTTTAATCCTCGTGGGGGCTAAGCACTTCTTCTGAGGGTTCCTCGGGTTGCTCCTCTTGGGGGATGGAACTCATCCGCTGAACCACAAACGGGAGTGCTGCGCCCTTCAATCCGCGTTGAATGCGTTCCGGGGTGTCTTCAAAAATCACAAACAGGGGATAGATGCGATCGGATCCTTCGCCGATAATGTACTGGTAGCGCAGGGGCATTAACCATTCATAGCCGTGGGAGAGCCACATTTGGGTGTGTCGCCAACGACGCAGCAGATCGGAAAAATCTTCTTCCGGGCGATGAATAAAGATAAAAATTTCCACACCCAATTTAACTTTCCAATCCGGATCGCACATTAAAATCGCCACATCGCAGGGTAGGGAAATGACTTCCCCGGAACTGACCGTATATCCGGGGGTCGGTGTTGCCGAAATCGATTCGCGAATCCGGATATTTGGTAATGGAATGGGAATGACGCTTTCTTTCGGGCGGCGCATACTCGGAATCATTTCCAAGTAGGAGCGATATTGCTTCAGAAGCGCGATCGCGCTGGTGCTGTTACTATATTCGGAGAGCAACTGTTCGTAATGGTATGGTTTAACAGGCATTGTCTTTGAATAAGTGGTAACTTCATCAATTGCATTCGTGCCGAGCATTTGTACCTGACAAAAACCTAGGAGGTTTTTGGGCTTTAAGTCAGGGTCGCATTAGCCTATTCAATTGTTTTCAACTGTAAGGGTGAATCGAGGCACTGGGTTGAATGATTTAGGGGTGGGCGCGCGCTAAAAATTATAGAAATTTGTAGAGACATTTTCGGGGAAAAGACTCCATTGAAAGTGTTGCCCGATGTCACTGCTTTCCGCGCTTTTTCCCTTTCCAGAACCCAGCCATACCAGGAGTTGAAGTCCGAGGCTTTCCAGTAGCATATCAGGATGGAAAGCCGGACATTCTTCCCGTTCTTTCCCTTCCAATAAAGGGGAGAACCATCTGGCAATTTAGATTCCTTAGCCTAACTTTTCAAATACCGCAAACATCGGCAGATACATCGACATCAAAATCGAACCCACCAAGCCGGCAATCCCCACCATCATAATCGGTTCTAGGGTGCTGGTCAGACCTTTAACCGCTTGTTCCACTTCATCTTCGTAGAAATCCCCGACTTTAGCGAGCATTTTGTCGATTTCCCCGGTTTCTTCCCCAATTCTCATCATGGAGATAGCCATCGCGGGAAACACATTTTCGCGCTCAAAGGCTTCGGTTAAGCTGCCCCCTTGTTCCACTTCTTTTTGGGCGTTTAAAATCGCATTGGAAATTACTTTATTCCCGGCGGTACGGGCGACAATTTCAAAGCAGGTCAGCATGGGCACGCCCGCCCCCGTTAACATGGAAAAGGTACCGCAGAACCGAGCTACGGCGGTGAGTTTGATGAGCGGACCGATGATGGGCAAGTTCAAGTACATGCGATCGCAAAGCAAGCGACCTTGCGGCGTTTTGTAAAAGGTTTTGTACGCCCATACCACCACCACAATCCCCACCACGAGAGACCCCAATTTAATCGGGGTTCTGAAAAATTCGCTAATCGAGAGCATCAATACGGTAAATGCCGGCAGTTCTGCCCCGAGTTCTTCAAAAATACCGGCAAATGTGGGCAACAGAAAGGTGGTCATGCCAAAAAACACCAACACGGCAATGGTGCCCACAGCTTTCGGATAAGAAGATGCGGACTTAATGTGGTTTTGCAGTTTCGCGGACTTTTCCAGAGCGGTTGCCAAACGGTTGAGCACCATGTCAAGCACCCCACCAATTTCCCCAGACTGCACCATCGCGCAGTACAGGTCATCAAAAATGTCGGGAAATTTAGCCATCGACTCTGACAGGGGAACCCCGGTTTCGATGTCCCCTTTAATGCTCCGCAAGGCTTTTTTTAGCTTAGCATTTTCCGAGGTTTCCGACAACATGCCGATCGCTTTCATCAGCGCCACCCCGGAGTTAAACATCACCGCAAGCTGACGGGAAAACACGGCTTTATCTTTCACCGTAATCGTAGCTAGGGCGACATTGAGATTCTCTTCAAATTCCGCCCAATCAAAGCCTTTCTTTTTATCCTCAATTACGTTAGTAGACATCTCTAACCTCTGTGTGTTTTCGGGGGTGTTATTTCCCCGCTTTTTCAATTCTGAGTTTTCAGTTTTTTGTCGTTATAAGTCGTTCGGGTTGGGTTCGGATTGCTGCCTTGGTTTTCGTTGTCCCTAACACTAGCGTACCGCAGGGGTAGTTGCGATCGCAGGGGTTGCGGGCGATCGCTGTTGTGACGGAAACCATAGACCAGTCACAGCGATCGCGACTCTTCCCAGGGGAGTACCCCTCGCCACCCCCAGGCATTTGAGGGAATAAAACCCGCCGACTTAACGAGAAGCCTTTGCTTTAGCCGCTGAAGGTGCCGGCCCGATCAAGCGTTCCAGTTCGTCGGGTTTCACCGCTTTACCCATTGCGTTTTCCCAGGTAATCTTGCCATCTTTGTAATGTTTGGCTAACGCCATTTCCATCGTCTGCATCCCCAAACGACCCCCAGTTTGGATCATCGAGTAAAGCTGAGCGGTTTTGCCTTCTTTAATCAAGTTGCCAATCCCCGCCGTATTGATGAGCAATTCCTGGGCGCAAACGCGACCCCCCCCAATCTTGCGGATCAAGTTTTGGCTGCAGATGCCTACCAACGAAGTCCCCATCTGGGCGCGAATTTGGGGCTTGACTTCTGGGGGGAACACGTCGAGCATCCGGTCTACCGTCCCCGATGCCGAGTTCGTGTGCAAAGTCCCCATCACCAAGTGACCGGTTTCGGCGGCGGACACGGCGAGAGAAATCGTTTCAAAGTCGCGCATTTCTCCCACCAGAATCACGTCCGGGTCTTGCCGCAACGCGCCTTTCAGGGCGTTGGAAAAGCTCTTGGTGTCTTCCCCTTTTTGCCGTTGGTGGAACAAGCTCTTGATGTTGGGGAACACGTACTCGATCGGGTCTTCCACGGTCAGGATATGTTCCGATCGCGTCCGGTTAATTAAATCCAACAAAGCCGCCATCGTGGTGGTTTTCCCGGACCCGGTTTGCCCGGTGACCAGCAACATTCCCCGAGGCCGTTCTGTCAATTCCCGCAGCACCATCGGAATCCCCAGCTTATCGGCATTGGGAATCGTAGACCCCAAAGCTCGCAAGCAAGAGGCCCAGCAGCCCCTTTCCCGGTAAACGTTCACCCGGAAGCGGGCCAATCCTTTCACCCCATAGGCGCAGTCTAAATCCCAATTCTGTTCTAGGGTCTTGCGCTGCTGGTTGTTGAGCATCTGGAAAATCAGTTGCTGCGTCTCCTCTGGGGCAAGACTTTCGCCAAACTGTGGCTGTGGGGTCAGTTCACCGCTGAGGCGGAAGAATATCGGCGCACCCGCCTGAATATGGATATCGGAGCCTCCTTGCTCCACGAGGGACTCCATCACATCTTCAATGACCAGACCTGGCATAGCTGTATTATCTCCGAAACGCTTTGTTTAGATTTTATGTGAACTCATCTGACGCAACAATCTCCAGCTAACCGCTAGCCGCTTTTCCCGGCGCGGGTTAAGCGGTAAAAATGCATTGAATTTGCCAGCCGCTAGAGAATCCGGAAGGGTCTGTTGCTACAGTTTCGGGTAAACTGCATTGACCCTCCATTGCCGGATTTAGTCTTGGAAGCGAGGGGTCAAGCAGTAGGGACAGTCCATCCATTCCTGCTGCAAGCCAGCGCCGCAAGTTTTGCACGTCAGGCTGCTCTTGCGTTTGGCTTTCATTTCGGCCTCGAGACCGGAGTCGGTAAAGGTGACGCGCTCGACTTCTTCAAAGGTGGTATAGCCTTCGCGCACCAGATTGATGCTGTAAGCCAGCAGGGTGAGCATTCCTTCTTCCACGGCGGCTTCTTTAATCCGCTCGGTGGGCGCACCTTGAGAAATTAAGGTTTGCAGGTTTTCGGTGACTTTCAAAACTTCGTAAACCCCGACGCGCCCTTTATATCCGTTCCCGCCGCATTTCGGGCACAAGTTGCCGGCGTCTTGAGCGGCTTTGCGATCGCCTGGGGCGATGGTGTTGGCTTTGTAGAAGGTGACTTCGGATTCGCGAGAAGCGGCTAAACCGAACCGCGCCAGTTCTTCGGGAGTGGGGGTATAGGCGACGCGACATTCGCTACAAACTCGCCGCATCAAGCGCTGCGCCAATACGCCAATCAGGGACCCCGCGACCATAAATGGTTCGACTCCCATTTCGTCTAAGCGGGCGATCGCCCCGGCGGCGTCGTTGGTGTGCAGGGTAGTTAGCACCAAGTGTCCGGTGAGGGCTGCTTCAATTGCGGTTTTTGCGGTCTCTTTGTCCCGGGTCTCACCCACCAGAATGATGTCGGGGTCTTGCCGCATGAATGCCCGCAATAAGTTGGTAAAGTCTAACCCTTTCGCCCGAATGACCTGGCACTGGGTAATCCCGGGCAAGGCATACTCGATCGGGTCTTCTGCGGTACTGATGTTCACTGCCGGATCGTTGCGTTCGGCTAACACGGAGTACAGGGAGGTTGATTTCCCCGAACCGGTCGGCCCGGTCACCAAAATCAGCCCAAAGGGACGACTGGCCATTTCTCGCACGGTGGCGAGGGTTTCTTCATTGGTGATTAATTTGTCTAACCCTAACTGGGTGGAGGAGTTGTCCAAAATCCGCAAACAGAGTTTCTCTCCGTAGCGCGAAGGCAAACAGTTCACCCGGAAGTCTACGGTGCGCCCTTGGAAGATTCGCCGGATCCGTCCGTCTTGGGCGTTGCGCCGTTCGGCAATATCTAGGTCGGAAATGATTTTGAAGCGCGAGGTCAATGCAGGAGTAATTTTCTTCGGCAGTTTGCCAAATTCATGCAGTACCCCGTCTTTTCTCATCCGAATCCGCAAAAATTCTTCTTGCGGTTCTACGTGGATGTCGGATACGCCGTCGGATAGGGCTTTGGCCAAGATTTTGTTCACCGTGTTGATAATCGGTGCATCGTTGGCTCCCCGCAAGGCGGCATCCAGGTTCATTTCCTCGCTCTCTTCGGGAGCCTCGTCGAGGGATTCGCCTTCTGCGGTTTCAAATGCATCGGCACTCAGGCTTAAATCGAGTTTGTTGGCTTCTGCGGTTTTGGCCTGTTGCTCTTTAGCTTTTTCGTCGGAATATTCCCCAAGTAGCTTTTGATAGTCTTCTTGGGTGATGACCAGTCGCTTGATGCTCACTCCAGAGGGCCGCAAAATCCGAGTCAAATCGTCGAGGGCGGCTAAGTTGTCCGGATCTACCATCCCGATGGACACTGAGGGCGGTTGGGTCTCGTTGCGCTCGATGGGCACGATCTGATGCCGACGACAGGTGTCTATGGGAATTAGCTTTTCGAGCAGTTCCCCAACTTGTTCGACGGAAATTTCCTTGATTTCGGGATCTACGGCTTCTACTCCGTAGATGATTTTGAGCTCAAAAAGCTGCTGTTTTTTATATTGACGCAGCAGTTCGGGGGTCAGTTCTTTTCCCGTAATCTTTTCGAGTACCTCGGTCAGAGGTTGCCCCGTCTTCTGGCTTTCTGCATGGGCGCGTTGCACTTGCTCGCGATCGGCATATCCGCTTTGTATTAGCTTGTTGCCAAAGGGCGAAAAGTTATTTTGTACGACTAGGGCACGCCTCTGAGATGCGAAGTTAGTCATGGCTTGTCCAGTAGATATCCTTTTGTTTACAGTATTCCCAAATCTCTGGGATGATGCGATCGCAGTTTATGGACTCGATTGAATCTCGATCCCCTACCTGCTATCCAGGGGCCTTGGCTCCACTGCCCCTTTCCTCACTTGGGTTCGATCGCCCCGCCGCGATCTCGCCGACTACCTCTGCACCACCCTGAGCTTCCACGTCGGTTTTTAACTCCGCGTTCCGAAAGCTTTTTCCCTCTTCTTTCCCTATCATCACTGCCTCCGTTTTGCAAGCTCATCATTCGGGTAATGCTCAATAGACTCCACGCGATCGCCCGTTTGCTCAATCTGAACCCTTTATTCTGCGATCATAGCTTTTTCATCCTCATAAAGGCAGATGACTCGGATATATTAGGGTTGATGGGGCTTCACAACCCCCACCTCCCATTCAGAACCGGACATGAGACTTTCACCTCATCCGGCTCCTAACATCCGTTGCCTTTGTCATAGGCACCCTTTTTGAGGACTTGGCTTCTTGAATTTCTCTGCTTTATCCGTTGTTCGTAGTCTTTCAACTCGCTATCGGCGTTCAACAGATACTCAGTCACAAAACCTTCCACGAATGCCTGAACCCGTCAGCTTATCCCATACCCATTACAGGTAGGCAGAAAGCTTCTGACCCAATCTTTTCCCCGCATGGACATGCGCTTACACTTATCACTACTCAGTTATTGGCTGAGAGTCCACGTCGGGTTATCTCGTTCCATCATCTGGGGTGTTATGCCGACGCCTCCATCTTTTCCCCGAGGTACTTTTGCTTGTCTGTGTCAGTGGCTCAAATACACCCTGACCTTTCCCTTTGCCCGTTTTGGGCGCGGCGTAACATCCACTTTCGCCGCTTAGTCGTTACGAGGGTTCAAGCCGATGATTTGCTGTTGCTAGACTTAAGCATTTGGCAGTGGTCGGTTACAACGGGTATTGGCTTACCCTGCCCGCCTTCCGTTCCCCGCTTCACTCATTAGGTTGTGAATCTAATAAGTGGGGGTGGCTATCGCCGTTGCTCTCGGGAATTGTTAAATTTTGTTAAAATTCTCCAATTCCTTTGACTTGGAGCCTGCTGACCTGAGATTTGGTAACGGCTGTTGCCGTTTTCCTCTTTGGCATTTCAGCCTTGACTTTTGCAGGAACGATTCGCACATTTGGCTCTACTATAACCTCGATCCCCCTCCCTCGATCTCTCCCTTGCCACCCCAACCCCTTCCATCTTCCCCCTCCTCCCCTCTCAAGCATTACTTTATGTCTTATTAGCTATTTAGCGATGCAATGCTTCTACCTTTACCCTCGGGCTTATCTGCGTTCCCTCACCCAATTCGCGATTCTGAAATTCGCGATTCCCTATATGAGCAATGTCCCAAAAGAAAAATCACCCTCGGGTGATTTTTCTCGGGTTTAAGGAGTTGTAGAAATTAATTTTTCACTCCTTGGGATTCCGAACCAGATTTCGCTGATTTGTCTAAATAAATCCGCTCTAGTGCCAGAACCAAGAGAGTAATCACTAGCTTTAAAATCCAAGGTGACAGCACAAAACCACCTATCAAGCAGATGACCGCAGTTGCGATAGCGAGAATGCTTGTGATGTCTTCTGAGGCTTTTTGAAACACCCGCATTGCAGCCAAGGCCAACAACAGTGGAATTAAGTACATCGGAAACATAAGCATCACCTATTGAGCGAGGGTCGAGGTAGAATCGAAAGCTTTTAAAATATCTGCAATGTTTGTCACAGTTTTAGGTTATCACGCTCAACCCACTCTATAAAGTATCCTAGATGACATTTCCGAAATTTATTGGTTTTTTTTTAGATTTGAGGGCAACCTTTTGCCACGATCTGGCGGTTGCTGGTAAAATTTATATAATTTATTCTCATCGGTCACTTTAATAATGCTATAAATTCCCCGAGGATAAGCGGGAAAATAAAAGGAGAAGCGTGGCTATCTCTACCCAATGATAGATGCGCTTCGGAGTGGAAGCGATCGCGGGTCTCGACTGGGTGAAATCCCCCGGAAATTTGCTGACATCGGGCAAGCAATCGAACGTGGAGTGTCCGATTCGCTATTCTGGAAACCCGGTAAAATTCAGAGATAGGTTGCTAAAAAGATGCGTTTAAAAAACAAATTGGTTTACCCCAAGTTTTCCTTACTCGGCATCGAAACATTGCGGGTACTCACCAAAACGGCAATCAGCAGCAAAAATTGGATCTGCCAAGGAGCCACAATGATATCGAAGCAAAAACAGATGGCGAGAATGGCGATCGCCATGATTCTCGGGACCTCTTCTGAGGTATTGAGGTAAAAGCAGGCGGCTGCTAATCCCGTGACTAATGTCATCAAGAATAAACCAAACATCGTTCTTTCCTCCCAGTCGAGGAGCCTGTGCCCCTCAATTGATTAGTCTTTTTTATTTCCTAAATCTAAACTAACACCAAACCTGATGGCTGTGGGTGATGTTAACACGCCAATCAGTGATAAAATTATCACCATCTTTTGCGATCGCGATCGCAAACAATAGCGATCGCGATCGCAACTGGGAGGATGCCAGAACCAGGGTCAGGAAAACACTTGCTGCAAGCGCTCCTGTAGCAACTGCGGAAACTGGGCGTAATATCTTTGGTTGAGGGGGGAAGGATGGGGGAGTGGCAATAGAGTAACGAGTTTTTGGTGCGGATTTCCCTGCGAGTCGGTGGCTTGCAGGGTAACGTCGATGCTGGCACGGTAGCGATCGCTGCGCTGAAAAAATTCCGCGATCGCCCCTTTTGGCCCATAAGGCGCAAACCACTTAAACGCTTCGTTTCCTAGGCTAATAATTTTATCCCCTTGCCAGTACAATACCAGCAATTGCTCCACAAACGGACGAAACCGCTTTTTCACTTTAACCGGATAAGCTTTATTGCCCGGGGGTTTGTAGGGAACCGTGTTGCTCAACAAGACGCGATCGAGTACCGCCTCGAGTTCTCCTTTATCCTGCGTCTGTTTCTCGAAGCAAAAGCGGTAAACCCCTTGGCGCACCAGGGAACCCGCCGCACCGTAAAGCGGTTGACGGGCGCGCACTTCATCTTTTCCTAAGTCTCGCCCGAACACACAGAGAGGACTGTTCAAATTTCCCCCATAGAGAATGGGGTGGGTGGGGTCTAATCCGGCGTTTTGATAAACCGATTCATCTACGGGAAACTCAGCCCCTTGCGCTTCTTGTTGGATTCGCTCGATTAAATTTTGCAGTTCTGACATGGCATCGGTAGTTTTCGATACAGACATAGAGTAAGGTATCGCATTTGAGGACAGCTTGCGAACTGTCCGCATGTTTTCCGATGCCGGATTCAGCAAATCCCCCGGTTCTTCCAGGGTTCTCGGCGATGTCAAACAGCCAAACTCTGAAATGCGATCGCCCTTTTTTGTCCTGTATCACAGAGGCGGGATTCCCTTTCTTTTATGTGGATATTTTTTACCAATTTTTCTAAAACTTTAACTCAAACTTCTTTCAACTGGTGCGGTGCCCAACCAAAATCGCACTCGATAACTCTCCCGAGTGATTTTATTATTTGAAAACTGATTTTGAAGAAAACCAACGAGGACAAATTTACCCCGAACGGCTATTTTAAACCCAGGGGATTGGAGATTATCCCGCACCCGGAGTTAGGCAAGCTGACAAGCAAGCTGTGGTGCCGATGCGTATTCGGAAGCGATGTGAAAGCGAATCGTAGAACCGGCCCAATTTTTGAAATCGGGAGCCAAACGAATGATTTTTTGCATGACTTCATCATTCACCCACAAAACTACGGGAAAGGGAAAATCTTGGCGGAAATTGTCCCGGACGAAATTGGTAGAGGCGAGCAGTTTTTCTAGTTCCACTACTGAGTCCAATCCAAACACCATTAAAGCGGGAGGGGTATTGCCTTCTAGGGTTTCCTGAATGGTGGTGTAAAGCGTACTGACATACGGATGTAAAACTAGCTTTTGAATATGATTTGAAACATTTTCCGGCAAGTAGTTGAGCATTTTTTCCCGGCATGAGGTAGAATTGCAGCAGGCAAAAATCAGGGAAAACTGACCCTGAGAAAGGGTAATGGATCGATGAAGTCGATGCAGCGATCGCTCGTTTGCCGGATCGATTGTTTCACTGGAATAAAATTCCATCATGGCCATTCTCCAATGGGTACAGTTTAGGGGGTTGGTGCCGAGGCGTGGAGGTGCTATTTTCTAGAATCCTCTATTTGGCTTAGGATGTCAGTGACATGGGGTGCTGTAGGGTAGCGATCGCTAACGCTGATGTCAGTGACTTCGATCGCAAAAAACCCAGAACCTTTGCAAGGGTTGAACCTGACGGGAGGCATTGGGAACGCGATCGCGATCGCCCTTCCCCTAGGGGGTCAGGAAAAGTGCCACCCGCACCCTGCATTCCGTGCATTTTGCTTCCCCGTTTTACCCTCTGATGAAAGCATATTTTATTTTACTTCAGGGAAGGTGAAAAGGTAAAGTATTTTTAACTTTTTTTCACATTTGCGTCCAAATTTTGCACTGACAACAGCGGAGAGGGGTTTTCACCGCCAAACCGCCTCGATTTTCTGGGGCTTTTGTCGGTTGGGTCACATTTGATACCTTTACTTTGGGGCATGAAAGGCAAGCAGAAGAGAAAGATTGTTCCAGACTCCTGTCTCAAAACCAGCGCCCATCTGCGTCTGGTTTTTCACCTCTGGTTTAACTTCCCCGATTGTGTATCGGAATCTGGAGAGTTGATTCCAGAAATATCAGTTTGGCGGGAATGAGTTAGGGTTTGACACCTGCAATTTTGCGCCGCTAAATTTATGGCACCCAGACAAATCCGGCGTGATTGCGAGTAAGTTAGTGCTGTAGAGGTTTCCCGGGGGTTTCTTTCCCTAATTATCGTAGAAACGCGATTAATCGCATTTCTACAGCAATCGTTCAGAGGCACCCAATCTGTAGGAAATTAGCTTCATATAAAACCCCACTGAAAGCAAGCGTGCCAACTGGGTTGGTTTAGTGTCAATTTATGACCTTTCTCCGGTAGGAGATTACCTTCCTATTTAATCAAAAAAAATTGATATCGTACTCCTCCGAAAGAGAGAAAGTGACCCGCGTTTGGGGAATATTCGCCCTTGTCAGACGAAAGCAGAACCGCGAGGGGGGTGGCAAAATCGCGCCCGGTTGCAGGAGACAGAATTTAATTTTTTGCGAGATTGCTTGCGGCAATTTTAGTCAGTTGATGAATCGCTACCGCATCGGAAAAATTGCAGAAAATTCCTCGGTTTTGAGGAAATTTGATGAAAATTGCCGCATCCGTGGGTGGTTTTGTGACGCTTGACGGACCGGATGCATCATCTCCTTATGATTGAGGAGAGGTAAGGTATTTTGAAACTAGGGTAACATTTAGGGAGAACGAATTAAAAAATGGCGGCAGCATTTACCGACATTCAAGGACATTGGGCGCAAGCTTGTATTGAAGAATTAGCGCAACAGCAAATCCTGCGCGGGTATCCGGATGGCACCTTTCGCCCCGATGCGCCGCTGACGCGCACTGAATTTGCGGTACTCGTCAGTCGCGCCTTTCCGAATGCAAAAGGGGAACGCATGGCGATCGATTTTGTGGATGTGCCGGGTTCCTATTGGGCGGCGGCGGGAATTCGCAAGGCGTATGAAACCGGGTTTCTCTCCGGTTATCCCGGGCAGATGTTTAAACCGAAAGATAAGATTTTGCGGGTTGAGGTGTTGGTGGCGCTGGCGACGGGGTTGAAGTTTTCGCCGGTGAATGCGGTAAATGTAACGTTAAATCGCACTTTTGCGGATGCGCCGGAGATTCCCCAGTATGCCCACCGGGCGATCGCTGCTGCAACGGAAACCAGTTTGGTGGTGAATTATCCAGAAGTGAGACGCCTCAAGCCAAACCAATGGGCGACGCGGGCGGAGGTGGCGGCGATACTATGTCAGGCGATTACGGGCAGCGATCGCACCTCCCCAGTCCCTTCAGAATACGTGCCCCGCTTGCCCCGCAAGGAAATTCGCGGCGTCTGGATTACCAATATCGATAGTGAGGTAATGTTTGAGCCGTTTAAGTTGCAGTTTGCAATGGAACGGCTGGATGGTTTGAATTTTAACACGGTTTATCCCAATGTGTGGAGCCGAGGTTATACCCTTTATCCCAGTCAAGTGGCAGAACCGGTGGTGGGATTGCCCCATCATCCCGCCCCTTGGTTGCAGGGGCGCGATATGTTGGCGGAAATGGTAGAACAAGGGCACGCAAAAGGCTTAAGCGTGATTCCCTGGTTTGAATATGGGTTTATGGCACCGCCCGATTCGGAAATGGCTCGCCGCTATCCCCAGTGGCTCACTTGTCGCCGCGATCGCACCCAGGTGGTACAAGAATCGGGGGTCGATCGCCTGTGGTTGAATCCCTGGCATCCGGAAGTGCAGGAATTTATTGAAGGGTTGGTCCTGGAAATCGTCGGCAATTACGATGTAGATGGCATTCAGTTCGACGACCATTTTAGCGTACCGGTGGAATTGGGCTACGATGACTATACCGTAGAACTATATAAACAGGAACACATGGGTTTGTTGCCCCCGGATGACCCAAATGATGTGAACTGGCGACGGTGGCGATCGCAAAAACTCACCCAATTCATTCAACGGGTGTTTAAAGCCGTCAAACAACGCAAACCTAATGCGATTATTTCTTTGTCCCCCAACTATCAGGATTTTGCCTACAAGTTTTACTTGCAAGATTGGCGCGGTTGGCAGCGGTTCGGCTTTGTGGAAGAATTAGTTCTGCAAGTTTATCGCGACAATATCGACAGTTTTATCGCCGAATTGCAGCGCCCAGAAGTGGAATTAGCTCAGCGCAATATTCCCGTAGCAGTGGGAATTTTAACCGGGTTGAGAACGCGGGGCGTCCCCATTAGTCAGGTGGAAAAACAGGTGAATATTGCCCGAAATATGGGATTTTCTGGGGTGTCTTTCTTTTTCTACGAATCGTTATTTAATTTCTCTACAGAAACTCCCGGCGATCGCGTGGTTGTCCTGCAAAATCTCTTCCCCGACCCCGTACCGCGCGCTAGTTTGACGGAAACCTGGGAACCGATTGTTAAATGGGAAAGGGTGAGTGTTTGAAAAGGCAGAGAATTATTGCAGCAAACCAAGCCCGCCTGGGCGGGCTAATTAACCGACTTGGGTATTAAGCGAATATTGGCTTCTACCAAAACACCATCGATGGTGCGGTATCGGTAGGGTTGATTTTGGGCTTGCAGTCGTAGGGGATATGCAGGCCAATTTTTTTTACATTTGTTCGCTAAAAAATCGGGTTGGGGGGTTGACAAAGCGGCGAGTTTGGACTATGATTTTATCATGGGAATAGGTGCGGCCATATATATAGGCAAAATCGAGCCACTCTGCCTCTGATTTGGGCTGGATAGACGAGTCAGGTGGGGCAGTGAGGCGGGAATGGAGAAGCGCGCCGAACCTGGGACAACTGCGATCGCGTTGGAGCGAACAAGCGATGGAACTGTACGAACCGATAAACACCCTCAAACCCGTGGGTCCAGAGATTTGGATCGCCGATGGACCGATCGTGCGGATGGCCATGTATGGCACTAAAATTCCCTTTCCCACCCGGATGACCGTGGTGCGCCTGCAAAGTGGGGAGTTGTGGTGTCATTCTCCCATCGCCCCGTGCGATTCTCTGCAAGCGGAAGTAGACGCCCTCGGTCCGGTGCGCCATCTGGTGTCGCCGAACAAAATTCACTACGCTCACATCGGCACCTGGGCGAAGGCGTACCCGGAGGCGATCGCTTGGGCCTCTCCTGGAGTGCGCGATCGGGCGGCCCAGCAGAATATCCCGGTTACATTCCATGCAGACCTCACCGACGACCCCCCGCCCCAGTGGCGCGCTGACCTGGACCAGCTTATCTTTCGCGGGAGTCGGTTTATGGATGAAGCGGTCTTCTTCCATCGCGCCAGTTCTACCCTGATTGTCGCCGATTTGATAGAAAATTTCGAGCTAAACAAAGTGCAAAATTGGGGATTGCGGATGGCGATGAAACTCTCTGGTTGCAGCGACCCCGATGGCAAAATGCCCCTAGACCTGCGACTGACCTTTATGGGGCAAAAAGCCCAAGGGCGAGAATGCCTGCACCGACTGTTACAGTGGCATCCGGAAAAAGTGATATTGGCTCACGGGCGCTGGTACCCGAGCAATGGTGAGGTGGAACTCAAGCGTGCCTTGCGCTGGCTGGAAAGGTTATAAGTGGGATATAATATTCAGCGAATTAAAGATTGAAATCGCCGGCTTTGTTAGATGGTGCGTGACCCCCGAACCGTATTTTGTCATCTTCCCAGCCATTTGCTGACGGGGGTCACGCACCCTACGGTGACTAGCGGGCATGGCTACGCTAACGCTTGCATAGGCGCGATTTCAATTGCCGGCTTTTTCTCGAAGGGTTGAAGGCGATCGCTATATATATTGCCGCACCTATTCCCACAGTAACAACATAACCCAAACGGCTACAATTGTCAACAGATTGCTGCAAAAAAAATTAGCCCGCGCAGGCGGGCAAAAATAGGTATCATTCCAACCCGATCGCCGGTTGGGGGTCACTGGGGCAACTTCCGCAAAATCGGCTGAACCTGGTTTTGCCAAAACGGGTTAAAACTTTCGGGAAAGGCCATTTTCCACATAAACCCGATCGCCCCCACAATTGCCGCAAACATGACCAGGGACACTATTCCCGACCCCAACCGCAGCAAAATATTAGGCCGATCGCGCTTTACGCGAAACCCGCGACGCGGATCGCGCGGGTAGGCGGAATCATCCTCCGGTTCCTCCACCACCGGCGGCGATCGCCGCGCGGGAGAGGGACGCGGTGCGGGTTTCTGCGGCGGTTTGCGCGCGGGCGATCGCCCCTTCAACCCCCCGGTATTCCCCGCCGTTTTCGTCGGCGTTTTCATCCCCTGCAGCGCTTGCTTCACCGCTTGCGGTTGCTGATTCGCGCGACACCACTGCAACAACATCGCCGAGGTAATCCCACACAAATTCCCTTGATTCAACCCTTCCATCCGCTTTAACAATGGCAGAGTATTGCAGACAAACACCACCAGCGCCTCACGTCGTTCCTGGGCCATGCCATACGCACAGCGCGCGATCGCCAAATTCACCCGCGCTTGCTGACTCATCGCCGCACCCTCTGCCGGTTGTAACTTGGGATGCGACCCCCTCACACTGGTGAGTTCCCAGCCACTTTTCGGCCAAAATCGGAGAAACTCCTTCGCCACTTTCTCCTGTTGCGGTTCCGCAGAGCGATCGGCAATAAACTGCATCGCATCGAGCACCACCTTCGGCACATAGCAGCGACCCACCCGTTTGTATTGCTGCCAAATTTTCGGTTCCCCCGCAATCAGGCTACCGATATCGAAAACCAGTAAAATTGGAGATTGTGCATTCATCATCTTAAACCCAATCCACCGTGAATTTTTGTCATAAATCCCCCGGTATAGCCCCTCCACTCCCAGAATTCCTCACCACCGCGCCAAGCGTCGCAGGGGTTTTCAATTCCGAAAATTGATTGAGCGCTTTCCCGGCACCATCTTTTCACTTCCCCTTGCCAAAACCAGCCTAACCTTAAGCCGCCTCGGAAATCGGGAAAGCGCGAAGGCAAAAGGATGATTTCTCCTTTTTCCTTCGCGCTTCATTTTTTTATTATAGCCTGACTCAATCCCTAATCACAAACAATGGTCTTTGACTTCAACCCAATTGTCAGATACCGTGCCAATTATTTTGCCAAATTACGGTGTGGAGGCGGTACCTCTGTCAGGGCGTTTCCAGCATGTGCTGGGAACGAGGGAATGAGGATTTTGAACGTCGTTAGGCAGTATTTGCCGCCAGTGCCCCACCCTTGTCGAGTGCGGGGCTGTTGCAAAGTTCTCGGCGGTCAAATCACCGATTGATTACCCGCCAATTCCCAACCGACCGGCCAAACCGGGCGTTAAGGGAAATAGAGTGGCAATGGTCAGAAATAGGGCGAGCAATCCTAAGGCGGCGCGGGCATCATCGGGTTCTTTAATTTCGTTCAAGCTTGGGCGTTCCAAACCCCGTTGCAGGAACACAATCACCACTGCCCAATATAATGCCAAAGGATTGACAAAAGAGGCGATCGCCAGCAAAATTAACGTTGCCACCGTTGCCCGTCCGGCGATTTTGCGTCCGTAAATTGCCTGTACGATTCGACCGCCATCTAACTGACCGGCAGGCATCACATTAATTGCCGTAATCACTAATCCCAGCCAACCGATTACCGTCAGGGGATGCAGGTCTACCACCTGCTGCTGCAATGCCGGCCCGAGAATGGCTTTCGCCAAAGTCCCTACTAATACAGACCCTTTGAAAAATTCCGAGGGAACTTGGAATAAACTGCCTTCATGGGAGAGCAGCAATCCGGCAATCAGCATCACCAAGGACACTAAACCACTGGCAGCAGGTCCGGCAAATGCCACATCAAACAGCACGTTGCGATTGGGTAACAGTGTTTCAAAGCGGTCGATCGCCCCAAAGGAGCCGATTTGCCAGGTGGGGATGAAAAACGGCCAAGTGAGTCTCACATTGTTTGCGCGCGCTACCACCCGATTGGCAATTTCGTGAGAGAGCAACACCGCCCAAATGCCCAAACTGATGGGCAGCACTTCCGGGAAGCGCTGCAAGTTCTTGAAGAAATCGAATCCCAAGAAGATGCCGGCGGTTTCTAGGGTGGTGGCAATGGTGGCGACAAATAAAATAACCGCCAGCACTTTTTGACCGGTGGTTGCGGGTTTGGGATCGGTGCTGCTGGGTAACACGATAACCACCGGCTTTTCTTCCGAGTTGGGGACTAAAAACAGTCGATAGCGATCGCCGAGGCGATCGTGCAACGCTTGGGAAAGGCGATCGAAGGTTTCATCCGGATCGCCGCGCAAATTTCCTTTAAAAATCGCCCCTTCTTGATAGGAAATGCTTTCCGTGGCAAAGAAGGTATCGATCCCAAAAATGCCTTGAATTTTTTTCAGGTCTTCTTCGGGAATTCGCAGGGTCTCTGGCGACGGCGCAGAGAGGTTCCCCTCGGGGGTTTGTGCTTCACCAGTGCTTTGAGCGCCGCTTTCTTCTTCTTGGGAGTACAACCGCTGCGCTGCCCGCTGTCTGAGCACTTCGTCTTGACCTGCGGCTCGTAATTTTCTGCCAAGATAGATGTACAGTGCTGCAGAACCCAGGATTAATACCAGGATCCCCACTAGGTTGAGGTAAATCCCCGCCGCAAACAAGCCAAAAAATAATAGCCACGGTGCCATCAGCACTACTGATTGTAACCAGGCTAAAATTCCCAGTTTTCCAAAGGGTTTGGCGCGATAATATCCCCACCCCAAAACCACTAAAGCGATGACGACGATTCCAACTGTTGCAAGATTTTCGGTTGCGATATTCATGTGCAAAGATTGACCATTGTCAGACAAGGCCCGATCGCTCGGGCAACCAACACCCACCCTTTGCCTCGGAGGCACTCTCGGTGATAGTCGGAGAGTCTCCGCCGAGGTCGATGCTTTTTCAGCGAGCAATGGGTGGATCGATCTCATCTTACCGAGTCATCGCCGATCGCAGATAACGCGCAAGGCAAATCGATGCCGCCGCCCAACCTCCACCAGCGATCGCTCCATTTCACTTAAGCCAGGTTAACCGAGGCTTGCATCACTTAAGTGCAAACAGCTTGCCAATCCCCAATCCCCAATCCCCAATCCCCAATCCTCAATTCGCTATTTCCCATTTTGCTTTAAAATAGTGAACGCAGTAATAGTGCCCAGTCTAGAGTTCTCATGCCAGACCCCAGCCCCAACCCACCCTCTCGGGAGAAGACCCCCGGGAAAAAGATGTCCAAAGCCCGACAAAACCTCAGTCCGGAAAAATACGCGCGCTTGAAAGCGGAAGCCGACGCCCCCTATCGCGGATTGCGAAAGTTCATCTATGTGGCGTTTGGGGCTTCGGGTGCGATTGGCGGGTTTATCTTCCTGACGCAGCTTTTGGCGGGTCGCGACGTGGGTTCCGCTTTGCCCAACTTTGCCCTACAAGTGGGGGTGGTGGCGCTCATGGTGTGGCTGTTTCGCTTGGAAAAATCCGATTGAGAACTGGGAATATTTTCTCGGCTCAATTCTGAGGTTGGCAAAATTATTACAAGTTGTCAACCAATTACATTTTAAGATCGATCGCAAAACCGAATGTTTCTTACCACACAAGCAGCAAATTTTTCGGTTATGTAACGAACTTTTTACAAAAATTAACGACAGGACACAAAGATGTAACAAGTTCTTTACAAAAATTGACAAGACCACACAAAAAGAAAATAAAAAAAATATTAAGAAAATGAAGCTTTCCGAAAAATGCTGGCACACTAAAGTCATTAGAGATTCAAATGGGGTCAGCCAATATAAAGACCCTAACCATAAAACCCAATCGATAAAGAGAAAAGGGTCAGCTTCACTGGATTTAGAAGCTGGCCCTTTCTCATGTGGAGTGGAGGGGGAGGATTTACCTCAGTTACAGTTACAGTTACAGTTATTGCAAATGAACAATAATCAATTCTCTAGTTAAGGACTCATCACCACATAGGGGGAGTCGATCGCTTCTGCTTGACCGGCATTAACCAGGGCTTGGTAGACAAAAGCGGCGACATCAGCGCGGGTGGCTTGTTGGGTGGGATTTAAGCGATCGCGCACCGGGTAGTTGACCACCAATCCCTGTTCGGTTGCACCAGCGATCGCCGTAGTGGCCCAATCGGGGATGCGATTGCGATCGGAATACATCGACAAAACGCTGGTTTGCTCGGAGCGCAACCCCAACCCGCTCACCAGGGCGACGAGAACCTGGACGCGAGGGATGCGTTGTTGCGGGCGAAACTCATTCCCCGGATAACCGGTGAGGAATCCACCGCGACAGGCAGTTTGAATGGCATTAAAACCCCAAAAGCTGCTGCGGACATCTGCAAAAGCCGAGCAAGACTCGGTGGGCGCGGGAGAAAACGCCTGATTGATAATGGCAGCAAACTGAGCGCGCGTGACCGGTTCGTTGGGGCGAAACGTGCCATCATTGAATCCAGCGATAATCTTTTTCGCCGCCAGGGCTTCGATATAAGCTTGCGCCCAGTGCCCTTGCACATCGCGAAAGCCGGTAGCCACCGTTGCGGCGACAAAATCCACACTCCCTTCGATGCGATCGCGATTGATATCATTCCCCACCGCCACAATAGTGGTGTTGCGGGTAGCATTGTTGAGGTCATAGCGCGTGTTATTGCGGATAAAGTTATTGCCCGGAGATTCCGCAGTGCCGAGGTCTGGAGCCGCATCCGCGATCGCCACAATCCCATCCCGGGTATTGTTTTCGATCACGTTATTGCGAAGCACCGGTTGCGCCGAATTCGACACCACCACCCCATCCACATTTTGAATAATCCGGTTTTCCACAATCAAAGGAGAGGAGCGATCGCCAATTGCCAATCCAAAGCCCGTATCTTGAAAGACATTCCCGCGAATTTCTCCCCCTGCGGAACGAGCGATGGAAATCCCATTGCCGTTATTTTCGATAAATACATTATCTTCGATCGTCGCAGCTGCCGTACCTGAGACAAAAATCCCGTCGCGCAAATTATTGGTTAAGGTACTATCGCGAACTGTCGGTGTGCCCGATTCAATCCAAATACCCGTGCCGCGCGTGTTGGGGTTCGTCACCGTTACTCCAGCAATCTGACTCTCTCTTGCCGTCACGATCGCCACATTTTGACTGGCAAAGGTCGGACTCAGGTAAGTGCCGCCGCCAATAATCCGGATCGTCTGACCTTTGTTCGATTCATTCCCGCGCAGAATCACCCCAGATTTCATCTGCAGGGGGAAGCTTTCTGTGTCGCTGCTGTAGGTTCCCGGTGCCAACTGAATCACCGTGCCCGATTCGGCTTGGGAAAGGGCATAGGTAATGCTACGATAAGGCGCAGCCTCGCTGGTGCCCACATTCGCGGTATCGTTTCCGAGTGCGGGATTGACGTAAATGATTTTTGCATTTGCCGGAATTTGAGCTATCTGCAGGTTCGTCGATCCGCGCACCGCCGGATCTGGATTCGCCAAAGATGCCGGCTGGGAAATTCCTCCCGCCCCGAGGAAGAGCGCCGTCAGGAGGGGTAAGGTCGTTGTGCGGCTTAGGGTATTCAAATGCACAGAATTTGGTTTGGGGGTTAAAGTAGAAGGAAGGGAAAAAAGAATAGGTCGATTCATTGGAGATAAGTGGATATTTTACAGATTGTTTTGAGAGCGCACCATAGATTTATCCTACAGGCTCGCTGGGGGTAAAGGGGCGATCGCCTGAGTTAATTTTTCCCAGGGTAGCAGGGAAGTGGTTGGTGGGGGTGTACATGCGATCGCAGACCGGTTCCGAATTGGCGATCGCCGCAATGTCCGCCTTACCTGTGAGTGGGGAAAGTGGATCGGCCAAATCGGTTATAATTCTCCCGGAATAGTGTAACAGGGTTGCCCGATTGAGGTTCGGTTGGGAATCGTTGGAAATCGGCGATCGCGTTTTAGGGTATCCTCACTTTCGTCTCGGAAAGCGAGACAGTTGCGGGCAAGAAGTGGTATGCCACTAAACTGCAAGGCGGACAGGGTTGAAGACCTGCCGCGATCGGCCAGTGTTCCCGTTAAAATCCGTCAATTTATCGGTTAGAATAGAATGAATTGAAAGGGAATTGGCTAACATCCTCTGCTGGGGATAATTGGCTGCGATCGTCTGGATCGATGTTCGATAAACTAGGGATAAAACAATGGTAAGTTGTGGATAATTTAGGCAACTTATTGATAGAGTTTGGCGTCCGGTTTTATTGAATTGGATTTGTTGGATTTGAATGAAAGAAGGGATTAAAATGAGGAAAATTAACGGAGTTTTGTTCAGGGTTTCGCGGTGGTTGTTGCGTGCGGCAACTGTGGGGGTGACGGGGTTGGGAATCGGCGTAGTGATGCCATTTGGGGGGGAAGCGATCGCCGCCGAACAGGTAATTTTGAAATACGGACCGATGCGGGCACCCCTATCGGTGGCGGAACTCGTAACCT
Source organism: Phormidium sp. CCY1219 (assembly GCF_055795085.1). Lineage (NCBI taxonomy): Bacteria > Bacillati > Cyanobacteriota > Cyanophyceae > Oscillatoriales > Oscillatoriaceae > Phormidium > Phormidium sp. CCY1219. The sequence continues at coordinate 26,021 of NZ_JAYFEQ010000289.1, forward strand.
TTACCGAAACTGGAGAAATGTCGCCCTCGGTGGCGAGTTATATTGGGTTAGCGAAACAGAATCCAGAGGAGATGCGAGCGGGGTTAACCAACTCGATTGAAGTCAGTGCGAGATTTTTGGATCGAGTGCTCAATCACACGGGAGAGTGGTTGCTCGATGAAATTGGGGAAGTGATTCAGACCGATTCTGGGGAAGCAAACGGACAAGCCTTGCGCGCTGCTTTGATACTTTCGGCGGCGGAAGATGGAAAGATTTCGATAATCGAAACGATTCAGAATTATCCGGGGCAAGTGGTGGAAGTGCAGGTGGATACTTTGGCAAGAATTTATAAAAAACTCAGTTTTTTGCAGAAGTTACCGTTGTAGAAAGGTCGTTTGTCATTGGTCATTGACCAATGACCAATGACCAATGACCAACAACCAATGACCTCGGTTATATATCTTATTTTGGTTAAAATGTCAAGGGGTATTTTAAATTAATCTGACGCTTCAGTTTCCGGGGGTGTAGTTTCGAGGGAATCTGGTGCGGGGGGAGAAACGGTAGGGGAGGCAGATTCAGTGGAGGCGAGTTCCACTGGTTGCTCCTTGTCGGGCAAGATGCGATTGACCTTCAAGCCGACAATTGTAAACTTCTGGCGAATTTGGTCTGGGGAGAGCGGGGGTGTGGCGGCAAAAGTGGATTCGTCGGTCAACATGACGCCCAAAACACTAGCCGGGACCTGAAGAAACAGATTGCATCCCAAAAAAGCGAAAGCGGCGAGGAGGAGACCAAGGAGACGCCATTGAGGGAATTGAGCGGCGATGCCGGTGGCGACTGGTGCCCAGCGATAGAGGAGCCACAGGGCCGGGAGTAAGAGAAGGGGAACGAGCAGAGCGATCGCGCGATTGCGGGGGCGTTGGAACAAGCTGAGGGTAACGCGGCGATCGGGGCTGAGTTGTGCGGGTTTCATTGCCACCACCAGGATGCTGAAGATATAGAAAGGACGAGACCATTGCATCCAGAGGATGGGGAGGATACCCAAAGCGGCGACGAACAAGAATTCCAATCCAACCGGGAAGAGGGGATCGCCAATAGCCAGAGCGATCGCGCACAGTTCGAGAAACAGAGGAAGCGCGGCGAGACCTGCCAGATGAATCCAGAGAAACGGGTCAGAAGAAAAAGAGCGCATGAATCAAAGATAAAGGCAAGAGACAAAATAACAAGAAGGGTAAAGGCAACAAGGGGGAAGGCAAGAAAGCAGAGTCATGGAGAGTGACCCTGTGGGGGATGTGCCTTGTGCCTTGGGGAGGATGAAGGTCAGAGGTTAGGGATTTGAGAGAATTTGCCTTCATCCTTTACACTTTACCCTTCATGGTTCATCGGTGACACCCTAGGTTATGCCGGAGAGAGGGTGCGACGCTTCGTGACCATGCGATAAGCTTCGATGGTGTCGCCTTCATTCCAGTCATTGAACTTATCGATACCGATGCCGCATTCAAAGCCGGTGTTAACTTCTTTCACGTCATCCTTGACCCGTTTGAGGGAATCGAGGACACCTTCATAGACCACCGAGCCATTGCGATGGACGCGAACTTTAGAATTTCGCACCACCTTACCGGTTTGGACATAACAGCCGGCCACTGCGCCGCGACCCACTTGGAAGACCGCACGAACTTGAGCCTCACCGAGAGGTTCTTCCACCAGTTCGGGATCCAGGAGACCTTCCATAGCGGCTTGGATATCATCCAACAGTTTGTAGATGATGTTGTACTCGCGAACATCGACCCCTGCCAAGTCAGCCGCGTGTCGAGCGCCCGAGGCGAAGGTGCTGTTAAACGCCACAATCACGGCATCGCTAGCGGCGGCGAGGTCAACATCAGTTTCCGTGACTTCCCCGGGGGCTGCCAACAGGACGCGGACCTGGACCTCATTTTGCGGGAGTTGCTTGAGCGAACCCAGGATAGCCTCAACAGAGCCTTGGACATCAGCCTTGAGGACCAAGTTAAGTTCTTTAAGTTCTCCTTCTTGGGCGCGGGCCGAGAGAGTATTGAGGGTGACGCGACGAGAGGCCATTGCTTGCTGGAGACGGGTTTGGCGACTTTCCTCAGCCCGTTCGTCAGAGATTGAGCGAGCTTCTTTTTCGCTTGGGTAGACCTCAAACTCATCCCCTGCTGCCGGGACATCGCTCAAGCCCAGGATTTCCACGGCGAAAGAGGGGGATGCCTGTTCGACCCGAGCGCCTCGGTCATCGATCATCGCCCGCACCTTGCCCATTGTGGAGCCAGCCACCAACACATCGCCCACATTGAGGGTGCCATTTTGCACCAGCAGAGTAGCCACCGGGCCTCGGGATTTATCCAAGTGGGCTTCAATCACCGTACCTTTAGCGGCGCGATCGGGGTTAGCGGAGATTTCTTCGAGTTCGGCAACCAGGATAATCATTTCCAGGAGAGCATCTAAGTTTTCTCCTTTGATAGCGCTGACCGGCACCATAATCGTATCGCCGCCCCATTCTTCGGGAACCAGACCCTGTTCCATTAACTCCTGCTTCACCCGGTTAGCGTCAGAGCCTTCCTTATCCACCTTGTTAATGGCGACCACAATCGGGACTTGAGCGGCTTTTGCGTGGCTGATGGCTTCGATGGTTTGAGGTTGGACCCCATCATCTGCCGCCACCACCAGAATGGCAATATCCGTGACCCGAGTGCCCCTTGCCCGCATTGCGGTAAAGGCTTCGTGACCGGGGGTATCGAGGAAGACCACCTGATGCATTTGGCCTTCATGTTCCACATCCACGTGATAGGCACCGATATGCTGGGTAATGCCGCCGGCTTCTCCTTGAGCCACCTTCGTTTTGCGGATGGAGTCGAGGAGAGTGGTTTTGCCGTGGTCTACGTGGCCCATGATGGTGACCACGGGGGGACGGAGCTGGAGATTTTCCAAGTCAGCCGCATCGAGCATTTCGCTGACTTTTTTGGCTTCCGATTCAACCTCAGCGGTTTCCACGCTGACCTCGAGTTCTTCAGCCACCATTGTGGCGGTGGGGAGATCGAGGGTTTGGGTAATGTTGACTGGGATCCCCTTGAAGAAGAGAATCTTGACGATTTCGGTTTCGGCCACATTGAGGGAGGAGGCCAGTTCTCGAACCGTTAGGGGTTCGCGCAGAACCAGGGTATCGGGACGTTCTTTTTTATCGGGTTTGTCCCCACGGCGACCGCGTTGCTTGGAAGTGGCTTCCCGACTGGAGTCGGGTTTTTTGGTTTTAGTAGGCGGCGGGGTGGAGCCGGAGGGGCGCTGAGTGGGGGTAGATTTGGGTTTAGCCGGACGAGCGGTGGACAAGCTGACCGCACTGATTTCTTCATTGCGATCGCGGTCCAGTTGAGTTTCAAAATCGTCCTCATCTTCGTCCACGATGGGTTTAGGCCGACGCTTGCCCTTGGAAGAGGACTTGCTGGGTTTCTCGGGAAATTCTTGCAAGTCTTCTTCTTCCTCCTTGCGTTTTTTCAATCGCTTGGGAGGACGAGGGGGAGCTTTGAGTTTGGGAGTTTTTGGGGTATCGGCGAACTCTTCGACCGCTTCATCTGCCGTATCCTGCGGTTCGATGTCAGGGGCGATCGCACTGGGTCTTTCCCCTTTTGACTTCGCGGCGGGGGCTTGGGTGTCTTTGCCCGCAGCGCCACTGCGAGGGCGTTGCACATCCGGTTTAGAGAGCTGCGGTTTGGCGGCAGCCGGTTGCTGACGTCGAGAATCCCCCTCTTTTTTGGCTTGCACCGGGGTAGGGGGAGTGGGGCGAGTAGTTTCCGTGGATTTTTCCGCGCGAGAACCGCCGCTGGCGGGGGTAGGGGTTTTGCCCGAGGATCGCGAGCCGGCGGATTCTTTCTTTGGCGGTTGTTTGAGTACCGGGCGCTCCACTTTTGTTGTCGTTTCGCTCTTTTGTTCCGAGGGAGGCATAGGGCGCACCGGTGGGGACTGGAGTTTGACTTCTTGGTCTTCGTTGGGGTCGGGCTGTTCTGGGGAGGATTCCGTAGCCGAGGTCTCGGTGGATTCAGCGTCCTGGTCGCTTGTTGTTGGGTGTTGGAGGTTGGTCTCAGTAGATTCTGCCATCGATTCTGCTGGAGTTCCCCTGTTTTCTTCACTTGCCGATGCGTCGCCCTCATTGGGACGGGCAGGTCGATTCAGTATCATGGGCTGGTTTTGATTGGGCTGATGGGATGAAGATTGAGCAGGTTGAGGCGCACTCGCTTGAGTTTGCGCTCCCTGTGGTTTGGTATTACTGCGAGTTTTCTGTTTGCGGATTTCCAATATTTCCTGTTTTTTCTTGTTGTTGGAGTTGTTGTCCTCTGACGAGGAGGGTTTGGTTTTAGATTTGGCTGCTGCTGAGACTTTGTCTGGATAGCTTTCCACAAATTTTTCAATTCGCTCAGCCTCCATTTCTGTAATGGTGCTGCTATGGCTCTTGACTGGGATATTTAGCCGATCGCATACAGCCAAGATGTCTTTGTTTTCCAAATTCAATTCCCGTGACAACTCGTATATTCTCACTTTTCCGTTGTTCATAAAACCTCCTTCCGGCGGATAAAGCTCTGCGATTTTAGATGTTTGGACTGTGGGAGATTCGGCGTTAAACTCCTTAATTTTTGAAGTCCATCTAAAATCGGGAGCGGGTTGAACCGGTCTTTTAGTGCGCTTCCGCCGGGAGACCGATAGAACCCTTTTCGATCGCTGTGCAAGCCGCTTGCGCTAGCGCGCTTGTGGTTGCTAGAACCGTCTGCGAAAACAGAACTGAGTGGTTGTCCTGCCATCTGGATACGGCGATCGCGCAGTGCCGTTTGCCGAAATTGACGAACAGCAGCTTTTCTAGTCTTGCACGAATTTCTATAGAAGTGTGGATGGTATTGGGTTAGAGTAAAGATTTTTCCAGGCTCCATCAAAGCCAGATCTATGATTATAAACCTACTGCGGGTGGGGATTGATGGCGTTGGATTGGTTATCCGGTGTAGACATTAAAGATAACCTTTGCCAGAGGGTTTCGTAAAGTTCTGGGGGCACTGGCGCTTTGAGCGATCGCCCGAGTCGATTTTTCTTTTGAGCGGCTTTGAGGCAAGAGGCGGTTGGGCACAGATATGCCGATCGCCCCATTCCCTTATCCAATTGTACCTGATGGGAGGGGTAGACTCTAACCACCCGCCAGAATGCGTTTTTCGGAGCCACTTGGCGGCAACTAATGCAACGTCGATAGTTTTGTTTCATCCACAAATTCGCTTTTCGTTCCAATGGCTTGGGATCGGGTCGGACGCTATGGGGGGGGAATGCCCCCGATCGCGTCTTTCTCCCATTCCCGGACTTTTGCATGACTGCTGGCATGCCAGGGTACCACAGACCCAGGCTAAGGGCTAGGCTGTGCCGACTTGGGCGGCGATCGAGCGGTGGTGCAAAGCTTCAGGGCAATCAACCGAGCGGGTCTTACGCCGATCCCTGTACGGCTTTAGGCTCGGACTCTTCTTCTTCGGAAGCTGACAATGGTTCGTCGGGTTCTTCCATCTCGTAGTCGAGGCTTTCCGCTTCGTAATCGTACTTTGCACTATCCTTGATATCGATTTTCCAACCCGTCAGACGAGCAGCTAGACGAACGTTTTGTCCTTCTTTCCCGATCGCTAAACTTAGCTGATCCTCTGGCACCAGAACGTGCGCCTGTCGCGCTTCTGGATTGACCAGCAGTACCTCATCCACTTTAGCAGGGCTGAGGGCATTCGCGATATAGGTTGCCGGATCCGGCGACCAGCGAATCACGTCAATTTTTTCGCCGCGCAGTTCGTTGACCACCACCTGAATCCGCGATCCCCGCGCGCCAATGCAAGCGCCCACCGGATCCACATCTCGTTCCAGGGTATCCACGGCAATTTTGGTTCGCGGGCCTACATATCGCGACGGGGGATTGGCTTCGCGCGCCACGGCGACGATGCGAACCACTTCGTCTTCAATCTCTGGCACCTCGTTGGCAAACAGATAAACCACTAAACCCGCATCGGCTCTCGATACCAACAACTGCGGTCCGCGAGTCGGGCCTTCGCGCACTTTTTTCAAGTAAACTTTCATCGTGGCGTTGGCGCGATAATTGTCATTCGGTAACTGTTCGCGTTTGGGCAGTTCGGATTCCACTTCGGGTCGTCCGAACCCACTGTTGACGGCTAAAATCACCGATTGTCGCTCAAACCGCAGTACCCGGGCTTGCAGAACTGTTGCTTCTAGGTCTTCAAACTCTTCTTGAATCAGCTTGCGCTGCTGATCGCGCAGTTTTTGCTGTAGCACCTGTTTGGTCTGAATTGCTGCCATCCGACCAAAATCCCGTTGCTCTGGGGTGACATCCAAGACCACGGTGTCTCCGAGTTGCGCTTCTGCTGCCACTTCCTGAACTTCTTTCAGGGAAATTTCGTGGTCGGCGCTGCTGACTCCTTCCACAATTGTCTTGGTAGACAACACCCGAAAGCCTTCTTCTTCAATATCCAGTTCGATTTCAAAATTGTCAAAAAACGTCTCGTCGAACGTATTGCGCTCCATGTTTTGGGTGCGTCTGTAGCGCTCGTATCCTTTTAATAGCGCTTCGCGCAATGCCGCTTGAACGGCATTTTTGGGTAAATTTCGCTCTAGCGAAATGCTGTCGATCATATCCCGCAGTCCGGGTAGGCTGACCATTGCCATAACACTTACCTCTATTTTTCACGTACACTACACTTTCCGGCTCAAATTCGAGTGCAATCGAATTAACCCGGTTCTAGTCCGTTCCCCCGTCTTCGAGCACTACCTTAGCGATCGCATCCCGGGGAATTGCGCGCACCCGACCTTTTAAATTCAAGTAAACTGCGCTTTCGTCTCGCCGAACTAACTTGCCCTTCCATTCTCGATGTCCCTCGTAGGTTTCGATGGTCTGCACGATCGCCGGAAACCCTTTGAAGGAAACGAATTCGCGATCGGTGGTCAGCTCCCGCGAAATTCCGGGACTCGAAATTTCCAAAACATAAGCATCTCCAATCAGATCCGTTTCGTCTAACGTACTTTCCAATGCTCTGCTCATCTTTTCGCAGTCATCCAAACTGGTGTCTGAACTGTTGTTGCGAATATCCACCCGCAGTACCGGTGGACTTTGATTGGTGTGAAATACGGCGCAGACTAACTCCAATCCAAGGGAGTCGGCAACCGGTGTGGCTAAATCGATGATTTGTGGGATCAAAGGATGTGTCATAGAACAGATTGAATAAAAAAAGTGGGCACTGACCCACTTCCCGTGAAATTAATCCCTTCAAAGAAGTTTGGGCACGAACGCACTTCTCGTTCGCCGCATTGAGGGGGGATTTTCTCTGGCACCAGCCCCACGGCTGCTCATCCAGGAAAATGCTCTTGTGCCTTGGGGGGCACCTAAAGTTTGGGCTGCCTACGAGAAGCTGCTGCTGGCATTCCACTGCGGCTGAGGCGAATTGCCTCGCCCTCGGATACCTCGGCAGGGTCTCAGTACGCCTTCCGTGGCGATCGCCCGCCCGCTCGAGTGCTAGTCCCACTGGCTCTCTCGGTGGAATCCCAACTCCCCAAGGCTGGGGGTTTTCCTTCTGGGTTTCTTCCCGAGCTTGTGTGCTCGCAGCTCGATCCGACGCTTTCGTTCTCTGGCGCTGTCCGTGCGCTGCTAACAAACCTCCCCCGATTTGGTGAGTGTTCTAACCACTCTCCACCGAGGACAGATTGGTCTTCTGTGGTGAATGCACCCGCCGATTCAGTGCCCTCGTTAACACCCTACATCTTTTTTTTATCGGGCTGCAACTTCGATTTTGGCTTGACCTAGCTCCCAACCTTAACCAAATCGGGCAATTCCGGGATCTACAGGCTTGCACCTTGCCACCTCGTTCAACGCTTACCGTGATGCCCGGAACGCTTTGTCCGGGAGGTATTCGTGCATGGGGATTAGGGGTCGATAGGGGCTTCGCAACCCTCACCTCCCATTCAGAACCGGACATGAGACTTTCACCTCATCCGGCTCCTAGCCAACTTATCC
>NZ_JAYFEQ010000290.1:0-11475 GCF_055795085.1 Phormidium sp. CCY1219
CACCGATCGCGTGGTGGTGGTGAAATATAGCAGGTCTCTTTCTTGATGCGATCCGCTGCCGAATAGTCCCAACCGCGTCGGCACCTCCGAAGTAAAAAATTCGTTACCTCACCCATATGAGAACTGCCATAAAATACCGCGCCACCCCACGCTACCGCAGACCTCTCCCCCGCACAAAAGTCCTGCGATCGGCCTATAGTGCCTTCCCCACCGAAAAAAACAACCCGGCAGTTCATCCCCTATCGAAAATGCTATAGTGACCAAAAAACCGGCAAGCCGCACTTTCCACCAAACCCCTCCCCCCACCCATTGCAAAACCCCCCAGCCATCCTTGCATTTTCCTATCAAACTAAGCTATCTTTGTTCTAACTCCTGCAAGCTCCATGTAATGTTTTTATGAAACCTATTCTCCGTTAAAAACTCATTTTGTTTGCGCTTTGCTGGCCTTTAATGACACTCTTATGGAACAGATTTTAAGCTTAATTCCAGACGGTCCAATCGTTGAATTTACCATTCTCCTTTTGGTCATCTTGACCGTTCCCCCCATCTTTGAAAAACTTCGACTTCCCGGATTAGTCGGCTTGTTAGTGGCGGGGGTACTTCTCGGACCCGATGGCGCAGATTTACTCAATCCCGACGAGGACACGATGAAGTTGCTCTCGGACATCGGAAAAATCTACTTGATGTTCGTCGCCGGATTAGAAATCGATTTGGTTCAATTCCGCAAAACCAAAAATCGCTCGATGGGATTTGGCAGCGCCACCTTTTTGCTCCCCTTAATTACCGGGGCCTTAATCGGGCGCATTTTCGGCTTCGATTGGACGCCTTCAATTCTCATCGGATCTTTGCTCGCCTCTCATACCTTATTGGGATATCCAATCGTTAACCGCTTAGGCGTAGTGGGCAATGAAGCCGTCACCGTCACCATTGGTGCCACAATTTTCACCGATATTGCCGCCCTGCTGGTTCTCGCCATTTGCGTCTCCATCAATGCCGGCGAATTCTCCGCCTTCAGTCTGTTTTTGCAACTTGCCGCATTAGGGATTTATTCCTTTGCCGTATTGTTTGGGTTTGACTGGGCCGGGAAAGAATTTTTTCGGCGCACCGGTGATGAAGAAGGCAACCAATTTCTCTTCGTCCTGCTAGCAGTTTTTCTCGCTTCCGTCGGCGCGGAATTTATTAACGTGGATAAAATTGTCGGGGCCTTCCTCGCCGGATTGGCAGTAAACGACGTAGTGGGAAATGGTCCGGTGAAAGAAAAGGTAGAATTCGTCGGCAGTGTGATGTTTATCCCTTTCTTTTTTGTGGGGATGGGACTGCTGCTCGATATTAATGCCTTTGCCGAAACCCTCACCACCTCCTTGGGACTCACCCTGGCGATTGTGGTGGGCTTGATGGTCAGCAAATTCATCGCCGCCACCCTGGCAAAAGTAGTTTACGGCTACAAATGGCTCGAAGCCCTTACCATGTGGTCGTTGTCATTGCCCCAGGTTGCCGCCACCTTAGCCGCAGCCCTCGTGGGGGTGCAACAAGGCGTCATCGAACCGAAAGTGTTTAACGCGGTGATTGTCTTGATGTTGGTGACATCGATTCTCGGTCCGTTAATGACAGCGCGCTTTGCCAGTGGTTTGCCCTTACCGAAAACCAACTTCGAGAACTCCAACCGCGAGATCTGGTGGGAAACGGACCAGCATGAAGGAAAACTGCTGGATTTCAACGCCCAAAACGGCGGCGATCGCCCTTTTACCGTGGTCGTCCCGGTGTACAATCCCCTCACGGAACGCTATTTAATCGAAATGGCGGCACTGCTGGCCCGTCACGAATCCGGGCGCATCGTTCCCGTCTCCGTGGCAATCGCCCACGTCCACATGGATGACCCGCAACTCAACAGCGCCCTCAACCAAAGTCAGAAACTGCTCGATCGCGCCCTGGAGACCTCCAAGGAGTTTGGCGTCCCCGCCGAACCCGAAGTGCGAATCGATGACGATATCGCCCACGGAATCAGTCGCGTGGCGCGCGAACAAAGCGCCAGTCTGGTGGTGATGGGATGGAGTGCCACCACCAGCTTGCGCGCCCGGTTATTTGGGAATGTGATTAATGATGTGTTTTGGTCCTCCCACTGTCCCGTTGCGGTGATGCGCTTAATGGACGAACCGATTAACATTCATCGCATTTTGGTACCGGTGAAAAATTTGACCCCCCAAACCCTGCGAACGGTCCGGTTTGCTCAACTATTTGCCGATTCTAATGAAGGGGAAATTACCTTGCTTCACGTTTGCGATCGGCGCACCCCCCTCGACCAAATCGATCGCTTTGAATTCCAACTCTCTCAACTGGTTAAAGAAGGCGGACCGCAAGTGAATCTCTCTATCAAAACCGTTCCCCATGATGATGTGGCTAAAGTTATCCTGCGCGCCGCCGAATCGATGGATTTGGTTATTCTGCGTTCCATCCGCCGTCGCACTGCCGGTGGTTTAGCCATCAGTAATGTCACCAGCGAGGTGATTCAACAGTTGCACTGTTCGATGGTTCTGTTTGGCGAACCCCACTCCTAATCCCATTTTTTTCCATCCTCTCGTTCCCCCCAGCAACACCGGGCGGGGATTTTAATCCCCGCCGATTTGCTTCCCCACTCGAAAATCAATTCCCTCTGTTAACAATGGAATCTTCTGCCATCCAATCATTAACCCCTTGGAGATTCAACCGCGAAACCGGCGCTTGGGTGCCGGCAACTGATGCGCCCGAGAACATCATCGCTACCGAACTTACCGTCGCCACCTATAATGTGTGGTTTGCCGAATTTTGTTTTCGAGAACGCTGCAAGGCATGGTTAGAGATTCTGAAAACTTGTCACGCCGATGCGATCGCCGTGCAAGAAATCACCCCAGACTCCCTGGCGCTTATCTTGCAACAAGACTGGGTACGAGAACACTACTTTATTTCCGACATCACCGGGAAAACTGTTGACCCCTACGGCGTGGTTTTGCTCTCCCGCTTCCCCCTGCACAATTTATCCCTGCACCACTTACCCACGACCATGTATCGGCAATTAATTGTTGCCGATATTCTCCTCAACGGACACCCTTTGAAACTCGCCAGCGTTCATTTAGAAAGTCAAAAAAGCTCCACCGCCATCCGCGCCAAGCAACTGTCGTTAATTTTTCCCCAATTAGAAACCGCTCCAGCAGCGATTTTAATGGGTGATTTTAATTTTTGTTCGAGCTGGAACGAAAATGATAATTTAGACCCGCGATATGTGGATTTGTGGGCTAAATTAAGACCCGGAGAAGCTGGGTACACCGAAGACACGGATATTAATTTGATGAGACTGGAACAAAAAGGGAAAGAAAAACAAGTGCGGTTCGATCGCATTTTGCTGCATACCACAAAATCGGTAAATTGGCAACCCCAATCCATCGAACTTCTCGGCACCAAACCGATATTTCCCCACAATCCCCATGTATTTCCTTCAGACCATTTTGGCTTAGTGGCACGCTTGTCCCAACCGGGATAAGCCAACCCCCCGGTTGGGTGTTCTTTCACCGATGAGGGAACAGCGCCGCATTCCCTCATCGGGTGGGAAAACCCTACACCACTTGCTTTGCTTGAAACTGCTGTAAATTCCCAGGCGAAACCGCACCATATTCGGTTATAATTGCCGCAATTAACTCCGCAGGGGTTACATCAAACGCGGGATTGTAAAACTCCACCCCCGAGGGACAAATGGTTGTTTGGCCCACTCGAGCCACTTCCGAAACATCCCGTTCTTCAATGGGAATTTCACTGCCGTTGGGCAATTCAAAATCAACCGTAGATAAGGGGGCAGCGACGAAAAACGGAACCTGATGCGCTTGGGCAACAATCGCCAAATTGTAGGTGCCGATTTTGTTGGCGGTATCGCCATTTGCGGCGATGCGATCGGCCCCGACAACCACGGCATCAATCATGCCTTGTTTCATGCAATGAGCCGCCATGCCATCGGTGAGTAGGGTAACGGGGATGCCTTCTTGGATGCATTCCCAGGTGGTGAGTTTTGCCCCTTGCAGGCGGGGGCGAGTTTCGTCTGCATAGACTCTTTCGAGCCGATCGCGCTTCCTAGCCGATCGCACCACCCCCAAAGCGGTTCCATATCCTGCCGTTGCCAATGCACCGGCATTACAATGGGTCAAAATTCGCAGTTTTTCCGGCGTTGCGGGCAACACTTCCACCCCGCGATCGCCGATCGCCTCACAGGTTTGCAAATCTTCCCTTTGAATAGTTTTTGCCGTTTCCAGCAACAGAGTTTTCAGCGACTCCACCGATCCGAGAGTCTGGCGGGCGGTATTCAGCATTCTAGCGATCGCCCAAAACAAATTCACCGCTGTGGGACGAGTTTGGCGCAGGGTTTCCGCCACGGTTTCAAGCTGGGTCAAAAACGCAGTGCGATCGTGGGTTTGAATCTCCCGCGCCCCCAAATACAGCCCATACCCTGCCGCAACTCCAATCGCCGGTGCCCCGCGCACGATCATAGTTTTAATCGCTTCTGCCATATCCTCATAGCGGCGAATTTCCACCACCGTATGTTCTGCAGGCAGTCGCGTTTGGTCAATAAGAATCACGCGGTCTTCTTTCCACACCACGGGATACACAGGGGGATTTCCAGACATAACAAATCCACAAAAACTAGGTTAAGCGCTTCTAAGTTATTGTACTCGACCAGCCGAATCTATGACGAATAGTTTGCCAAAATCCCACCAGTTTCCGAATCAGGATGAGCCGGATGCCTCGCGTAAACTTTTCAATCCACAAAAAAGAGGCCAAAAAAGCGTAAATCCAGAGAAAGAGAACGCCGAAAAACCAGGCTTCCCGGGGTTCTCTTTCCCTGGAATTTGTAACGCTTTGATAGAGCGAATGACTCACTCAGTTAATTAACGGACAACAGACACCGGGGATTGGAAGGTTTGTAAAATGCGATCGGCCATTTGTGCAGGCGTCAAGTCCAGATCCGCCTTAGACTCATCGGGCTTCGCGTGATCCACCAACTTATCCGGTACGCCCAGACGCTGCACCGGCACGGTGATATTGTTATCCAGCAGAGCTTCCGCCACCGCCGAACCAAAACCGCCCATGATGCAGCCTTCTTCCATCGTCACCACCTTACCGATGCGTTGGGCCAGGGGTAAAATCAACTCCGTATCCAGAGGCTTGACAAACCGGGCATTGACCACCGTAGCTTCGATGCCATGTTCGCTGAGAATTTCCGCCGTTTGCATTGCCGGATGAACCATCGAACCGTAACCGAGGAGGAGCAGATCGTCGCCATTGCGAAGAATTTCCGCTTTGCCAATTTCCACCGGTTCCCAACCTTCATCCATCAGCGGCACACCATAACCGCTACCGCGAGGATAGCGCATGGCGATCGCGCCATCGGTGTAATTAATTCCCGTCACAAGCATCCGTTGCAATTCCGCTTCATCTTTTGGTGCCATCAGCACGATATTGGGGATGCAACGCAGATAGGCGATATCGTACAGACCTTGGTGCGTCGGACCATCCGCACCCACAATCCCAGCGCGATCGAGACAGAAAAACACCGGCAGCTTTTGGATGCAGATATCGTGAATGATTTGGTCGTAGGCCCGTTGCACGAAAGTGGAATAAATCGCCGCTACCGGGCGCATTCCCTCGCAGGCTAATCCCGCCGCCAAGGTCACCGCATGTTGTTCGGCGATGCCCACATCGACGTATTGTTTGGGCAGTTTTTCTTGCAGTTTGTTCAACCCAGTGCCGGTTGCCATTGCGGCGGTGATGCCGACAATTTTCGGATTATCTTCGGCGAGTTTAATTAAAGTTTGAGCGAAGACTTTAGAATAACTCGGGGGTTTGGGTTTATTGGAAGGAAGTGCCTTGCCGGTGGCGAGATTGAAAGGACTTTGCGCGTGATAGCCCACTTGGTCTTTTTCGGCGATCGCGTATCCTTTGCCCTTCACCGTAGCCACATGCACCAGCACCGGTCCTTCCATCTGATGCGCCTGAGAAAAGGTGGTCATCAGTTCTTCCAGATTGTGACCATCCACCGGGCCGATATAGGTAAAGCCCAATTCCTCAAACACCGCGCCCACTTTCGGCACAGCCAAGCGCTTCATCCCTTCTTTCAGCCGTTCCATTTCCGGCGTGAAGGTTTCTCCCACAAACGGCAGATGTTTGAACTGTTCCTCTAAGTTATCTTTGAGGAACTGAACCGGCGGGGAAAGGCGCATTTTATTTAGATAGCGAGGAATCGCACCCACATTCGGGGAAATCGACATCTCGTTATCGTTAAGCACCACCATCAAGTTCGTGTGGGGCAAGTGACCCGCATGATTGATCGCTTCTAGTGCCATTCCGCCAGTCAGGGCACCATCTCCAATCACCGCCACCACTTTATATTGCTCCCCTTGCAGGTCTCGCGCCAGGGCCATTCCCAATGCGGCGGAGATGCTGGTGGAGGCATGACCTGCGCCAAAGTGGTCGAACTTGCTTTCGCCGCGCTTGAGATAGCCGGCAACCCCGTCTTTTTGTCGCAGGGTGTGGAAGCGATTGTAGCGACCAGTAATCAGTTTGTGGGGATAGGCTTGGTGCCCCACATCCCAGACTACCTTATCGCGATCGAGGTCTAAGGTCTGGTAAAGAGCCAGGGTCAGTTCCACTACCCCTAGCCCCGGACCTAAGTGCCCGCCACTGGCGGCGATGGTTTCTAGATGCTTTTCGCGAATTTGTCGAGCAATTTGCTCGAGTTGATGAATCGACAAACCGTGCAACTGGTTTGGGTGTGTCAGTTCACTCAGATGCATATTGTGTACCCACTCTAGCGATCGTGCTTACTCGGATGTTTCCCTCGATCGACCGTCTTGGGATCGGTACGCCTGCCGTCCGGATGAGGGTCGATCCCCGGGCGATCGAGTCCCTTGACGGTCTCGAATCGGGGAGAGACTTAAATCAGTCCAGCTTAATGGAGTAATAAGTCCTGTTTAATTTACCAGCATAATAGCTGTTGTTCTTATTAATCTAGACCACCTGCCCCGATGAGGGGAACGGTCCGACAAAAAATCCCACCCCCAAATCGGAGGTGGGACTCTTGCTTAAACCAGTGGGATGAACCGCAAACGCCCTACCGAAACTCTTTCCAGCTTCCCTAGCCCTTTCGTGGCACTATTCTCGCAGCACTGGCGAAGGCGAGGGTCTTATCTTAGGCGGTTTCTTCGCGGCGACGACGGGTCAAACCCAAGGCACCTGCACCCACTACCAATGCCAATACCGTACCGGGTTCGGGAACGTCTTCCGGCTGCACGGATCCGTCTTTGCTGGTGCCTACTTTGATTTGATAGGCGAGACGCGATTGGGTCGGGGCCTCACCCAGCCAGCTCATAATCGAATCCCCAGACAGTTTGAAGCTATCGCCGGATAATCCGCCAATTCGCAGATATTCTACGCCGTCATCCGTATTGGCAATGGAAAAATCATCGATCGCCGTCTCGTCAAGAAATAAGTTGTTCACCTCTATACTGCTGCCCGCATTCACGGCCCGGGTGCGGATGAAGATATCGCTAAACGGATCCGTGGCGGTGTAGTCTAAGGTGACATCTCCCACGGTGTAGGTGACCAGACTATTGACCGCATCGTACATCAGCTCGAAGGCTTGCGCTACGCCATTGTCCCAGCTAAACTCAGCGGAATCTCCAGGAAGAATCACCCCTGGATGGTCTTCATGGATATCTAGCTCGAAGGTACTATTGCCGCCAATTCTCCCTTCGGCTACAAATGACAGCTCGTCGATGATGTCGTTAAATGCATAGTCGTCACTGACGCGACTGAGGGTAAAGGCATCTGCTGCCCCCGGTAAGGCACAGACTCCCAAGGTGGCCAGGGCGAGGCTGAATAATGATTTGCGTGGATTCATGTTGTTTTCTCCTACTCAGACTTGACGCTTGAGGCGCTTTCCCCCATCTGTCGATCTATTCCGCCAGTGCTTTTCGACCGCCTCATGTGCCACTATAAGCGCCTTATCCACTCCGAGTCACCCTACATAGGGCGATTTCATCAACTCTTTAAATAGCGGTTGGCAATGGTAAAGTTGAGATGAAGCGCTCGGGGCATTGGTGGGGAACTGACCCCCTGCTTGGCCTCGCGGATGTCTCGTTTCGGTTGCCTACCATGACTTGGCACTATCATCGGGGGTTTGTCACCCTATCGGCAGTGAATTTCGCGCCCCTGTTGGCGTTTTACACCCAATGGCTGGGAATCGAACCTCATGTGTTGATTCCCAATGTTTATGCTGAATTTTCCCTGCCCGGGTTGACTTTGGGCATTTTCCGCCCTAAAGCATCCCACGAGTCGGAATTTGCCCACCCGGGCCACAGCAGCATGAGTTTGTGTTTTGAAGTGGATAATTTGGAGGCGGCGATCGCCCATCTTCACACTTTAGGCTGTCCGCCCCCCGGCGAAATTTTCCCGGCCAAACACGGTCGCGAAATCTATGCTTGCGATCCGGCAGGCAATCGCTTGATTTTGCATCAATCTCGTTAATCCCAACCCCGTCAGTGGTAACTCGCTGCAGTTTGGCTCAAGTGCCGTACCCGTAAAACAACTGCGCCATACTACACAAGGCAAACAAGAGGGTTAAGACAAAAACTCCGGTTGCCTGAATCCTGCGGGTTCGATTTACCGGCGCGATCGCGGTTCTTACCCAAATTGAGGTTGCCGAACCCACCACATAACTGGTAAACAATACCAAATACGGCCAATCTTGAGGCCGTTGCACCCACATGACGGCCATAATTGCGGCTAAGATTAACATCAGCAGTTCCACCGCCCGAGGTGGATCGTCTTCCACCCAAATGAGGACTGTATTCCAATAGGTTTGCCAATTGCTCATTTCAATTATTCAGATAAAATTAATTCGCTTCTATTTTACCGATATTTCAAGAGCGAACATCAGTGGTAAATTCTCTCCCAAGTCTGCGCCTCGCTACTATTGAAAGGCCAAGTATTTTGCGCTCTTTCTTATCTTAATCGGTGGATTCCGAGAGGTTGGTTTAATCTCCGGATAGCCATTGCTGTTGTTGGTGTAAATTGGCGATCGCTTCTTCGATTTGCACCTGGGGAAATTGTTCGTAAAAGCGGCTGACGCTGAGGAAGGGTTGGGGGTTGGCCAAGACTACGAGGCGATCGCACCACTGGGTCAGCACTTCCATCAACTCGGCGGGTGCAACTGGCGTACAGATCCACACCTGGGCCGGTTGTTGCTTTCGCAACCCTTGGGCGGCAACTGCCATTGTCATGCCGGTGGCAATCCCATCATCCACCAACAGGGCGATCGCCCCTGCCGGCTGTACTTGCGGACGCCTCGAGGCAAATAAGGCTTCCTGGGCTTGTGCTTTCGCCGTCGCTTCCGCTTGCGCTAACCGTCGAAACCGAAACCGTCGCGATCGCTGTTTCACCCACAAGACTTGCCCATCTGCGGTAACAGCACCGATCGCCAGTTCGGGATTGTCCGGGCGGGTAATTTTTTTCGCCACCATAATATCCAACGGACAACCCAACCGCCGCGCCACCGGTTCGGCGACGGGCAATCCCCCACGCGGGAGGGCATAGACAATCGGCGGTTTCTCCACCTCTGCCGGATCCAGTTGGCTGATTTGCGCCGCGATCGCTTTGGCAAGTTGCTCGCCGGCTGCCCTGCGATCGTAAAATAATGGGGCAGGTGTCATTGAATCCTCCAGCCCTTAGCTCCTTTTCGTTGCCTCTATCATCTCTGATTCTGTACCCCATGCTTGACAAATTGTCTCTTTTCCCCTGCGGCAGGGTAGTCTAAAACCCAGGGCACCGGAAACGCACAACTACAGCCAAAGGCACCCGCGCATGAAACGCGATCGGCAATTGGCAATCGGGAAGCAGGCGGCAATCGCAATATCCAATCCTACCTTCCCGCGTTACCAGCACTTTGCGCGATCGAGCCGACGCGAGGCGACGCCGACGAAAGCGTAAAGCAACATAATTTGCACGCTTGCATAACATACTATCAACTGAGAATGAGCGACCCGAAGCAACTCAATCTGTTCGATTTTTCCGATGCATCGGAACCGACCCCAGAACCATCGGTGGATCGAGATTGGATTCCGTTAGATGGCAAAGTCCCCATTCCACCAGGAACCTATGAAACCATCGAGCAGATGGCTAACCACTGTCACCGATGCCAGCGATGTGAATTGGGAGGGAACCGCACCCACGCCGTCATCGGACGAGGCAATCTCCACGCCGCGATCGCGATCGTCGGCGAAGCGCCCGGACAACGCGAAGATGAAACCGGCTTGCCCTTTGTGGGCAAAAGTGGCGAACTGTTAGAAAAAATTCTCGCCTCGGTCAACCTCAGCACCGATCGCGAGGTCTATATCTGCAATGTCAATAAGTGCAGACCCCCAGGCAACCGCACCCCCACCTCCGACGAAATCGCCGCCTGCAAACCTTACCTCCTCGAACAACTTCGCCTCATCAATCCGAAAATTATTCTCTTAACTGGCGCAACTGCGGTTAAAGGGTTGCTTGGCGACAAGCGCGGCATTACTAAAATTCGCGGTCAGTGGTTCCCCTGGGAAGGGCGACTCTGTATGCCGATTTTTCACCCCGCCTATCTCCTGCGAAACCCCTCCCGGGAAAAAGGCTCTCCCAAATGGCTCATGTGGCAAGATATCCAAGCAGTACGCGCGAAATTAGACGAATTGTCAATAGCTGAGGGTTGAGAGGCTACGGAGGTTACACATTTAATTTGCATATTCCACCCAAAGGCGATCGGGCAATTTGTCGCCCTGGCTAGCTGCGTGACCCCCCCCCGCCAAAATTGAACAATTCTCCCACGGATTGGCAGCCGGGGGTCACGCACCCTACGTAGGCTATCTGAAGGGAGAACCTCTACAGCAGTAGCAAAAGCGTTACAATAATTCTGAAATAATAGCGGAGGCAATCAAGCCATGAATTTAGAACAAGCCGTTTTGTAAACCTTGCGGGAATTGACACCGGATAAACAGCAAGAAGTGTTAGATTTCGCCAAGTTTCTTCATCACCAAACCACTCCTAAACACCCCTTAAAGAGCGTCAAAGGGTTGTGTGCTGACTTAGCCGTAGATATTACCGAAAAAGACATCACCCAAGCCCGAAAAGAAATTTGGGGTAATTTTCCCAGGCAGATTGTTTGATGCTATCAGTCGTAGCAGATACCCATACCCTCATTTGGTATGTTTTTGATTTACCCAGATTGTCCCCCGCAGCATTAACTGCATTAGAACAAGCGGCTAATGGAGGAGATTTTATCTACTTTTCGGCAATTTCCATTGTAAAAATTTCGGCTCTACTGAACTTACTATGGAAAGTTGCGACCAAAAACGCAATCAAACCTTTGCCAGCAGCAATATTGAGTCCTCTGCAAATTTCTTTCCTTATCAAGAACAGGCAAGGCTGGCC
>NZ_JAYFEQ010000291.1:0-6324 GCF_055795085.1 Phormidium sp. CCY1219
GTGGGGAAAAGCGCCTTTAAAAGTCCGACTTTGGACTCTTTAAGAATCCCTCGGATTTATCCGTAGGGAGTATCAAACCAAGCGGAGGGGGATGAATATGCAACCCGAAAATAACGAATTTTTCTCAGGCAGTTTATTTGTTGGCGGCAATTCCCCTGCCGCGTTCCCAGGCGTGAGTCTAACGGGAGTCCTCAAGCAGCATTTCAGATGGGAGTTTATACCCGTGAAATTTCTTCTAGGGTAGCCGAGCGAGGCATAGAGGAAGCTGTAATTTCTCAGGCATTCTGAGGAGGGATGGATGTCTCCGAGCCAGCCGAGTGGCGTAGAATCGGCTTAACGGGGTGGAAGTTTCGGGAAAAATGGATGGTCTTTGAGTTAAGCATTGATTGAAATCTGCAAAACTGTAAGAATAGCAGTAAACTAATAACTTCTAATTGTTTCTAAATATGCAAGGGAGGAAGCGATCGCAACCCTCCCGTAGGTTTCCCCAGATGCGGGGGCAACGCCGACCCTACTAAACAAGTCCCCAACACTGGCTTCTCAAAACTGTGCGGGTCAGTGGCTCGATCGCGGGCGAGTATAGAGTGATGATTGCGAAGGTGATGGTTATTGGTCATGTGGTAACAGGTCACTGGTCATTGGTGGTGGGTAAGTGGTTAGGGATGAAAGGACAAGCCACTTACCACAAATGACCAAGACCTACGGACAAATGACAACCCACAAATGACCAAGACCTACGGACCAATGACTTGACCTGCAACACAGCAAACTTCAGGAGGAAAAAATTGAATCGAGAGAATCAAATCAATCAGGCCCAATCTATCGGCTATGCAGGACAACGGTGGTTAGTAGAAGAAAGGGATGCTTGCGGAGTTGGCTTCATTGCCAATCCAGCCGGTGGGGCCGATCGCCAAATTATCGACGAAGCCCTCACGGCCCTAACCTGTCTGGAGCATCGCGGCGCGTGCAGTGCCGATCGCGACTCCGGAGATGGAGCCGGGTTAATGAGCGCGCTTCCGTATGCCATTTTGCAAGAGTGGCTCGAGCTTAACGGGCATTCCAACATCGACCCCAAAACCCTTGCCGTGGGCATGATATTCCTGCCGCAAGACCAGGAAACCGCCACTCATGCCAGAGTCACCGTAGAAAAAGTGATATCGGAGCACAACCTGAGTTGCCTAGGGTGGCGCAAGGTGCCGGTGCGGCCTGAAGTGCTGGGGGTTATGGCGCGACAGCACCAACCGCAAATCGAGCAAATTATCATCCAATCTCCCAGCCTAAGCGGGGACGAGTTCGAGCGCCTGCTGTATCGAGTGCGGCGAGGCGTAGGCAAAACCCTTGCCGACATAGAAACCCATCCCGGTGCGAAAGCCATCCAATGGGGGGAAGACTTCTACATCTGTTCCCTGTCCAGCCGCACCATTGTCTACAAAGGCATGGTTCGCTCCGCCGTACTGGGAACCTTTTACCAAGATTTGCAAAACCCCAACTACACCAGTCCGTGGGCGATTTACCATCGGCGCTTCAGCACCAACACAATGCCGCGCTGGCCGCTTGCCCAACCCATGCGCCTGTTGGGTCATAACGGAGAAATCAACACCCTGCTGGGCAACATCAACTGGATGAGAGCGCGGGAAGGAGACCTACAACATCCCATTTGGGGGGATGCGATCGAAGACCTGAAACCTATCGTTTCCCCGGACAACAGCGATTCGGCGACCCTGGATAACGTATTTGAACTGATGGTTCGCTCGGGACGCAGCCCCATCGAAGCCATGACCATCATGGTTCCGGAAGCCTACCAAAACCAACCCGCCCTGGCGGAACGTCGGGAAATCGTGGATTTCTACGAATATTACAGCGGCATCCAGGAACCCTGGGACGGACCGGCGCTGATTGTGTTTAGCGACGGCAAACAAATTGGCGCGACCCTCGATCGCAACGGGTTGCGCCCCGCCCGGTACTGCATTACCAAAAACGGCTACATCGTGGTTGCGTCGGAAGCTGGCGCAGTGGAACTGCCCGAATCCGAAATCATCGAAAAAGGACGACTCGGGCCGGGACAGGCGATCGCGGTAGACCTGGAAACCCATCACATCCTGAAAAACCCAGAACTCAAACAGCAGGTAGCCAGCACACATCCCTACGGTTCTTGGCTGAAAGAACATCGCATCAAACTCGCACCCCAACCCCCCAGTAGCGACTTGTACCTGGATGGTTCCACCTTGCTGCAACAGCAAACCGCATTTGGGTACACCCAAGAAGACGTAGAGACCATCATCCAGGAGATGGCGATCGCGGCCAAAGAACCCACCTTCTGCATGGGCGACGACATCCCCCTGGCGGTTCTGTCAGACAAACCGCGCTTGCTCTACGACTACTTCAAACAGCGATTCGCGCAGGTCACCAATCCCCCTATCGACCCCCTGCGCGAAAGCCTGGTGATGTCCCTGAAGGTTCTGCTGGGAGTTCGGGGCAACCTGCTAGAAGCCAAACCGGAATACGCCCGTACCTTGGAACTAGAAACCCCGGTTCTCAACGAAAACCAACTCAGCGCTATCAAAACTTCCGAGCTGCCGAGTCAAACCCTCTCCTTGCTGTTTAACATTGCCGACGGACCCGAGGCTCTGGGTCAAGCGGTGCAGCGGTTATGCGAAGGTGCCGCAGAGGCGGTGCGAGAGGGAAGCAAAATCCTGATTTTGAGCGATCGCAGCCCCAATGCAACGCAAGCCTACATTCCGCCCCTGCTGGCGGTGGGTGCAGTTCACCATCACCTCATCCGGCGCGGGGAGCGAATGAAGGTCTCCCTGGTGGTGGATACGGCTCAATGCTGGAGTACCCATCACTTCGCTTGCCTGATCGGCTACGGAGCTAGCGCGATTTGCCCCTATCTGGCCCTCGAAAGCGTGCGGCAATGGCGCAGCGCTTCCAAAACCCAAAAAATGATGGACAACGGCAAACTGCCAGTTCTCTCAATAGAAGAAGCGCAAAACAACTACGCCCACGGCATCGAAATGGGACTGCTGAAAATCCTCTCGAAGATGGGGATTTCCCTGCTTTCGAGCTATCACGGGGCGCAAATCTTCGAGGCGATCGGCATTGGCAAAGAGTTGCTGGATCTGGCCTTTGTGGGAACTGCTTCGCAAATTGGCGGCCTAAGTTTGCGCGAATTGGCTCAGGAAACCAGCCAATTCCATCAGCGGGCTTTCCCGGAACTGACGGCGAAAAAGCTGGAAAACTTCGGCTTCATTCAATATCGCCCCAACGGGGAATACCACATGAACAGCCCGGAAATGGCCAAAGCCCTGCATAAAGCCGTGGGGGCGAAAAATGGCGCGCCGAAAGCCAGCGAGAGTTACGACCACTATCAGGTTTACAAAACATACCTCTGGGAACGTCCCGCCACCGCCCTGCGCGATTTGCTGGACTTCAACCTAGAAGGCGTCACGCCAGTTCCCCTCGAAGAAGTCGAATCGGTGGAAGAAATCGTGAAGCGCTTCTGCACTGGGGGCATGTCCTTGGGGGCGCTCTCCCGGGAAGCCCACGAAACTCTGGCGATCGCCATGAACCGGATTGGCGGCAAATCTAACTCCGGGGAAGGCGGCGAGGACCCGGTGCGGTTCAAAGTGCTGGAAAATGTTGACGAAAACGGCAATAGCCCGACATTGCCTCATTTGCGCGGACTACACAACGGCGATACCGCCTCTTCCGCCATCAAACAGGTGGCCTCGGGGCGCTTCGGGGTGACGCCGGAATACCTGATGAATGCCAAGCAACTGGAGATTAAAATCGCCCAGGGAGCAAAACCAGGAGAAGGCGGACAGTTGCCCGGTAAGAAAGTCAGCGAATACATTGCCATGTTGCGTCGGTCTAAACCCGGCGTGACCCTGATTTCGCCGCCGCCGCACCACGATATTTATTCGATTGAGGATTTGGCGCAGTTGATTTTCGACCTGCATCAGGTCAATCCGAATGCCGGGGTGTCGGTCAAGTTGGTTTCCGAGATTGGCATTGGCACGATCGCCGCAGGGGTGGCGAAGGCGAATGCGGATATCATCCAAATTTCTGGCCATGATGGCGGTACCGGTGCCTCGCCCCTGAGCAGTATCAAACATGCCGGCACGCCCTGGGAACTGGGACTGAGCGAAGTGCATCGGGTGCTGATGTTGAATGGCTTGCGCGATCGCGTGGTGCTGCGCGCCGATGGCGGGCTGAAAACCGGTTGGGATGTGCTGATGGCGGCGCTCATGGGTGCGGAAGAATATGGCTTCGGTTCGATCGCGATGATTGCCGAAGGCTGCATCATGGCGCGGATTTGCCATACCAATAATTGCCCCGTCGGAGTGGCGACTCAGCAGGAAAAACTCCGTCGGCGCTTTACTGGCGTTCCTGCAAATGTGGTGAATTTCTTCTATTTTGTGGCGGAAGAAGTACGGCACTTGTTGGCCAAGCTGGGCTGTCGCCGTTTGCATGAGGCGATCGGTCGGGCTGATTTGTTGACGATGCGCGAAGGCGTCAAGTTGGCCAAAGTCGCATCGGTGAATTTGGACTGCATTTTGCAGTTGCCCGATACCCGCTACGAACGCAATTGGTTGCAGCATGAGGCCGTGCATGGCAATGGTTTCGTGTTGGATGACGAGTTGCTCGCCGATAAGGAAGTGAAGGGGGCGATCGACTCGCAAGGCTTTGTGGAAAAAAGCGTCAAAGTCGTCAATACGGACCGCTGTGTGGGGGGTCGGCTGGCTGGCTATATCGCCCGCAAATACGGGAACAGCGGCTTTGAAGGTCAGTTGAACCTGCGCTTCTTTGGTAGTGTGGGTCAAAGTTTCGGCGCGTTTAATTTGCCGGGAATGACGTTGAGTCTGTATGGCGAAGCCAATGATTACGTGGGCAAGGGAATGCATGGCGGTGAAATTATTATCGTGCCCCCGAAACAAGCCGATTACGACCCCAGCGAGAATGTGCTGATTGGCAATACTTGCTTGTATGGAGCCACTGGCGGTATTTTGTTTGCCCGGGGAATCGCAGGAGAGCGCTTTGCAGTCCGCAATTCGATGGGCAAGGCAACGATTGAAGGCGCTGGAGACCACGCTTGCGAATACATGACCGGCGGTGTCGTGGTCTGCTTGGGCAAGGTCGGACGCAATGTGGGTGCCGGCATGACGGGCGGTTTGGCCTATTTCTTAGATGAGGATGGGTCTTTCCCAGCTCTGGTCAATCCGGAAATTGTGAAGATTCAGCGGGTGAAAACCAATGCTGGGGCGGCACAGTTGAAGGAGATGGTGCAGTTGCACTATGCCAAGACCGGCAGCGAAAAGGCGAAGGCTATCTTGGATGATTGGGATGCGTTTTTGCCGAAGTTCTGGCAGGTGGTGCCTCCCTCGGAAAGCGACAGTCCGGAGGCGAGTGCTGAGGCGATCGCTTCCCCCGTGGCCGTTGAGGCATAATCACTGTTGCTCATCAATGGATGGGTAACAGGTTATTCCTCTTTTACCCAGGCGTCGCCTGGGTAAATCACCTGCAAGGTCTGAGCGTGCAGTTAGGTTCGTCTGCACCATAATGGGTCTCGTTCCCAGGCGTCGCCTGGGAACGCCTGTTATCACCTACTTGCTTCCTTGTGTCGTTCCCCGGCTTCGTTTAACCACTCTATTTACACTGCAAGTTCGGTAGGGTTGTTCTGGGCGTCCCCTCTGGCTTAATCATTCATTCTCGATCGCTTTTTTGAAAATAAAGATAGCTTGATTCTCTTCCGGCAAAACCTCATTGTCAAAACTGACTAATTCCCAATCGGAATAGGCATTTAAAAAATCTGTAATATCTTGGCCTGATTTGCCTTTAATACTGACAATAAAAGCTTTGTAGATAAAGCGGGGGTTCTCGGGAGACGTTTGCGGTTCTGTAAGGGGTTCTCTCTCTTCAGTTTGACTCAAGAGGGGATTTAATTCAGTGGCAACCGTTCTCTGGGAAAACATGAATAAACCCAAACTACCCACAATTAATAGCGCATTTAGGAGGGTTAATACAATACTAAATTTTATGAATTTAGGCATCACACAAAGTTACGTTTAAGTGACAGTTTAAGTAGTAATTATATCATTTTTTGACAAATAAGTTTGCGTTTGGATACCACACCACACCCCTTAAAAATGCCTTGTTATCGAAGTCTATTGCATGAAAAATGGTACTATACCCAAGTTTGCCTTTTGGGTAGGAGGTGAAAACTATAGCCTTTCTCAGATTGATGTGCTACGTAGCCGAATAGTCATTACCGCGCTTGCACCTCCGAAATGAAAAATTCTCTACCTTACTTATATGAAAATCTTA
>NZ_JAYFEQ010000292.1:0-27645 GCF_055795085.1 Phormidium sp. CCY1219
GGCTTTAAGCATTAGGTTCCTTGCCCCGCTTACGTTTTCGGCATTTCAGCCTTGACTTTGGCGGGAACGATTCGCACTGGCTCTGTCTATTATAACACGGTTGTGTTGCCGCTAACCGGGGTGTTAACCGTCTATATATCGGTGGTTGATGCTTTGCTTGCGGGCGATCGGCGTTAAGCAATTAGCCATTTAATTGGGGAACTGTAGGGAACCACAGGGTGGGGTAGGGAGGGCGACTTCAGGGCGATTCGCGCAGGCGATCGCCCTCCCCGAGGCTCAGCCGCCTTTCGGGCCTCTACGGGTATGGCTGCGCTGACGCGAAATCCCACCAGAACTGGGAGTGAGGGGGTTTGCGCGATGCCGATGCTGAGGCGCTTAATTCCTTTTTATTTTATTTGTTTTCCCCTTCATGGTGGTGGGGTTACCCCTACGGTCACGGGCTAAATCGCGATCGCACCGGGCTTGCGCGGGTTCGCCTCTGGAATTTTGCTGCTGCTGTTTTCTCTCCCTACTTCGGCGATCGCGGCGGCTGTGCGGGTTTGCTTGACCGTTGGGCGGCGAGTTTCCGCAGTTCCTCGGTTTCATCAAACAGATCTTCGGGATCCGCCTCGACTGCCCGTTGCACGTAGTTGATTTTGATTTCTTCTAGCAAATCAGACACCAACGATTCAAGCTCTTCTATCGTCTGCTCTTTTTGAAACTCGGCTCGCATGGCTTGCCCAAAATGCTCCACAAGCTGCTGGGTCAATTTTTCCCCCACCGGATCCGGCGGTGCCTCGGTGATGGCATGATACGCATTCTCTGGCCCAAAGGTAACGATTTTTGACACCCGGTTCACGAGCTGTTCTGCCATCTGGTGGGATAAATTCCCTAACCCCGGGAGGCGCTGCAATCTCTGGTAAACTCCGGAATTCTTCAGGGTATTTTCCATTTGATGATGCAGCAGTGCTTCTAAATCTGGCTGCACTTCGGGCAGCACTTTGCACACTGCAATCTTTAACACCCGGTTGGAAATGGCTTGCACTTCATTCACGTCATTAATGTCAATGTACGTTTGCTGTGAAGGTTCCAATAACGCTCTGGACAATTCCCCACTTTCTACGTTCCCTTTTAACTGATTGATGACTTGCACCACCACCACCTGGGTCAGTTCTTCAGCAAAGGTCGCCACTAGCCCCAGTCGCAGTTGCTTGCGAATCCATTCAATCTCGATTAAGTCGGCTTCATTTAACCGAATCACCACGGGAATAATTCTCAACCATCGCCAAAATGGCACCAACAGCAGCAAATCGTACCAGCGCCAAAATATTGCCCCTTCTAAACTCACGTTTTTATGCCGCCTGGTAATCAGCCAACTTCTAAACAGCAAGTCGGCTAAAAACACCACTGCAAAAAACGCATCAATTATCCAAAACCTATCGATATACTCGCTATTTACGCCATAATGCCGATAATAATTCGTCAGCATTAAAAACTCAATTTGCCGATTAAAAAATCTCAGTTCTTCTTCCCACCCATATTCGGCTAAGTTTTCGCGACTCCAAAATACCATAAAAGCTTGGGTCGCCGATTTATCCGCCCAAAATACTTCGGGCGCTAAAAAATCAATAAACTCAATAGCGGGTTTGCGGATGAATCTGGGTAAATAATCCGGTCCTTGGGGTCTATCTTCTGGATTGCGCGAATAAATATGTCGGCGCATCTTATTTTTAATTTCTTCCAGGGTTCCGGTTTTGTTGGCCCGTTCAAAAAAATTATCGTCGATCGCCGTCTCGCTCAGTTCGCGCAATTGCCCTAGCAAATCATCAACTTCTTCTGACTGCAAGCCGTCGCGCTGCAATTCTACGGTGAGTTCGTCCACCAATCTCAGATATCTTTGCGTCCCCCGATACGGTTCGATTCCTTTCACCGGATCGTAAAATAACCTCGGTTCGTAAAACACAAACAAAAAGGCAACTTCGCTATTAAAAAAATCCAAGGCTTGTCGCCACCCAACCGCCTCTAAATATTCCTGGCTCCAAAATCTCTGGAAAGCTTCTTCTGCCGTCTGTGCTTCCATGTACTCGCGCATCCGCTCTTTGATTTCTGACAACGCTCCATAGTTGCCAGTGACGCGAAATAGTTCTTCGTCAACTAATTGTTCGCTCTGGACTCGCAGAGTCTGGAGTAATTCCTGCACCTGGGCTGACTGTAACCCTTCTTCTTGCAAGAGGTTTTGCAGTTCATAGACGGTGGCGAGGTATTTTTCGCGCTTGTTGACCTGAAAGTCTTTCATAAACAAATCGGCGCGCAGGTAGTAGTCTCGCCCGGGGAGATAACTCAGGTCAAAGAGTACGAGGGCTAAGTTGACTAAGGCAATAATTGCCATCACCTTTTCAAACCAACGGAGCCACCGGGGTGCTTTTTGATATTTGCGCTTTTGAGAGGGCATGATGGGATTATCGGATTTTACATTCGAGGCAGTTTTTTATGGGGCTAGTGCATGAGGGGGACATGCAAGTTTGATGGAGGGAGCGAGGATTTCTGGTTTTTCCTGGATGTGGCGGGTGCATGAGGAGCTTTCCGCAACTACGGAAAGGATGCCGATCGCAACCGCTTTTCTGGCAGACCTCCGGGCTGTAGGGTAGCACGAATCCGGGGAGAGATGGAAAACTATCTCGTTCTCGGTGGATGGCTGATTCTCGCTCGTTACCACCTCGGGTTTGCCGTTAGCGGTTGCGATCGGGGGGGTCGAAATCTGGGGATTCCTCTGGTCGTGGCGAACGATCGCTGGGGCGATCGCGCTGGGTGGGTGGAGTCTCGGAGTAGCTGGAATAGGACTCGGGCATCGATCCGGGGCGATCGCGCAGGTCAAGTAGCTGCCGTTGCCAGGGGGGCAACCGATCCCGGGAACGACGAGTGGCCCCGGGGCGATCGCTCTTGCGGGTAAAGCTTTTCCACGCCGCTTTCATCCCCGTCATCACGCTGCGGGTGGTAATCTGGGCGCTTTTTGCTTGCTTTTTGGCGCTGCCTATGCCTTCCTCTACTTGTTTTACCGCATGGTTGGCACTCTGAACCCCCTCGGTGACATCATCGGTTAAATCGCTAATTTCCATCCCGGTTAAGCGAATTGCTTCTAGGGTGGGGGGAAATTCCCGCGAGAGGGTGTCGGCTAATTTTTCCACGCTGCGCGCTGCCCGCGCTACGGCTTGCAATGCGGGCAGTGCTGCCAGCAACACCAGAATCAAACTGACAGCAACGAGTAAAAAGGAGAGTCCGAGCCAAAACAGGGGGTCTGTCACAAGTGAGGTTTAAAGTTAAATCTGCATTGAAATCCGTACCTTAAGACTGGCTTTCTTCGCCGGATTCGGCGGCGACTTCCCGTTCTTGTCGCGCGAGAACTTCGCGCTCGAGTTTCGTCGCTTCTATCCCCGCCGCGATCGCTTCTCGCAATCGATCGAGGGTCTCGTCCCAGTTCTCGAGGGCCGATTCTGATAGGCGATCGGCCTGCATCTGTACGCTGCTGGATATATCTTCGGCTATCTCTGGCAAAGCTTTGACCGATTTTTTTAACAACTTCCGCGTTTGGCGACCACTGCGCGGTGCCACGAGTAACCCGGTGATGGTGCCGATCGCCGCTCCCACTAGCATCCCGCCGATAAAGGTTCCCGAACGATTTTTGGACATTGTAATTGGTTAAATCTTGCAATCCCTAAAAAGGATTATTGTAACTCGGCTGCCGCTCAAGTTCCTTATTTTATCACCAAACCACTCTCCACGCTTGCCCATTGCCTCCCCAGAAATGCGCGATCCCGATGCCGGTCGCGTTAACCCAGGGTGGGATCCCCTCCCGGCTTTACTTGGGATTTTCCCTCTCCTGAGTCTCTCGTTTCCCCTTTTCCCTTTTCGGTCTGCGACGCATCAGCGATCGCCCCAACCAGGTGATTCTTCCCCGGTTCAGCAAGGCGACGATCTGTCGCAACCGCAAAAGCTGCAACTCCACCTGCTGATACCGTTTCCGCAGGTTCCGGGTGCCTAGCTCTCCCCGGGCGATCGCCTGGGGGCTGGCGTTCAGGACGTTATAAGTCACGCGATCGGCATTCAGCACCGCTTTCGCTGCGCGATCGATGACTCGACTCAGTTTCCACAGTCTCCATGCCACATAAAAAAATAATGTCGCTAAAAGCATATTGGTAATCACCACCGCCACCACCATCGTTTACCTCCAAATTCCCCCACTGCATCACTGATTAATAATTTTAAATCTATCTTTCTCCCCCTTGATTTATTTCAATCATTTTCCCAAAAATGTAAAATACTTATCTTACCATAACCCGCATATCCTTTATCTTAAAGGGACGAGTCAACCCCACAAACTACCCCTCTATTCCATCCCCTTGATGAATCAGATATCGCGCGCAACCATTGCTGCAGGCCATCCTAAAACCGCCGAAGCCGGCATCGAAATGCTCAAATTAGGCGGCAACGCTTTCGACGGAGCCGTTGCCGCTATTTTAGCATCGTTTGTTACTGAAACTGGCCTTACCTCTGCTGCCGGCGGCGGATTTCTGCTCGCTCATACCCACACCCATCAAAACATTCTCTTCGATTTTTTTGTCCAAACCCCGCAGCACAGAAAAACCCAAACCCCTATGGATTTCTATCCGGTTTATGTGGATTTTGGCGGCGCAGTACAAGAATTCCATATCGGTTTAGGTTCGATGGGCATTCCCGGCAACCTCGCCGGCGTCTTTGAAGTTCACCGAAAGTTAGGAACTCTGCCGTTTAAAGTCATCGCCGAACCTGCCATCCATTATGCCAAAAATGGCGTTAAACTTAATCCTTTTCAACATTACCTCTTAACTATCCTCAAACCGATTATGACCGCCTCTCCTGAGGCGCGCCGGGTATATGCTCCCTCCGGAGAACTTCTCCAAGTCGGAGACACTGTGTTTATGAAGGATTTCGCCGCCACTTTAGCCTACCTCGCCGAAACAGGAGCTAGAGAATTTTATGAAGGCGATATCGCCCACCAATTCGTCAAAGATTGCCAAGAAAAAGGCGGCTATTTAACCTTAGCTGATTTAAAAAATTACCGGGTTATCGAACGACCCCCCTTAACTTTCAATTATCGCGGTCATACTTTGCTGACTAATCCGCCCCCGAGTTCCGGCGGAACCTTGATTGCGTTTGCCTTAGAATTATTGTCCCAAATCGATTGGAATAAAATAGAATTTGGCAGCGATCGCCACTGGCAACTCCTCGCCCAAGCCATGCAGTTAACCAATGTGGCCCGAAAAACCGGCTACGATGCCCATCTCTACAAAAAAGATGTGGCGGCAAAATTCTTATCCTCCGAACAATTAACCACCTGCAAACAACAATTCACTCGAGCAGTCAATAAACTAGGCAGCACCACTCATATCAGTATCATCGACAAAGATGGTAATGCCGCCAGCGTCACTACCTCCAATGGCGAAGGTTCTTCCTACATGATTCCAGGTACGGGAATTATGGTCAATAATATGCTGGGGGAAGCGGATTTAAACCCCAGCGGATTCCATCAATGGCCGGAAAATTGCCGCATTTCTTCCATGATGGCACCGACGATGGTTCTGAAAAACAACTCCCCGGAAATTGTCCTGGGTTCTGGCGGCTCCAATCGCATTAGAACCACAATTTTACAAGTGATTTCTAATATTATCGATGGTCATCTTGATGTGAAAACTGCCGTGGAAAATCCTCGCATCCATTGGGAAAATAATCAGTTTCACTTGGAAGCAGGATTGGCGGTAGACAATCTGGAAAATCTGCCATTTATGCCGCAGACCGAGTTAATCCAATGGCAGGAAAAAAATATGTATTTTGGCGGAGTGAATGCGGTGCGGAAACGTGAAGATGGCACCCTAGAAGCGGCAGGAGACCCGCGCCGCAATGGGGCGATCGCCAGTTGTTGAACGGGGGATTCACCCAGGCGTCGTACTCAATCGGCTTAATTTACTATGGCAGGTGTGGGCTGCTCCTTCTGAACTGACGTTACGGTGAACCCGCCACCGTCTCTTGCAGGGTTTTTAACATCAAATAGGAAGAAGTCGCCCCCGGGTCTTGATGCTGAGCGCTTCTTTCCCCTAAATAGCTCGCCCGTCCCTTTTTCGCCACCAGGGGGATGGTGTTTTTCATCCCCGCTTCCGCCGCCGCAACTGCTTGTTGCAAGGCTTCTATTCCGCTGGCACCCTGGGCGAGGGCTTGCTGATAGGCATCTGACGCCGGGGAAAGGGCATCCAACATTGTTTTATCCCCGAGGTTTGCTTTGCCCCGCTGTACCACGCCCTCAACCCAAGCTTGTAGCACGCCGCCCATCTCTTCTGGGGTGAGTTCGGACTTACCGCCAACCCCCATACTCGATCGCAGGAAAAGGGTGCCGTACAACGGTCCGCTGGCACCGCCGACACTGGAAATCAAGGTCATGCTGACGGTTTTAAAAATACCGCCAATATCGCGATCGCCCAAATTCGGCAACTGAGTCCGTACCTTCTGAAACCCGCGATTCATATTAATCCCATGATCCCCATCCCCGATGGCGGCATCTAATTCGCTCAGATAATCTTGATTGTCTTCTAGCACCCCCGCCAGGGTTTCCAACCATTGCAAAATTTGCTCTCGCGTTATCATAAATCTCCTTTTTTCACCGTTTTTAACTTCCCCAGCGCAATGCGGGTGTGTTCACCGGCGCATCCCACAGGTTTATCAATTCATCATCCATTTTTAGCAGGGTAATGGAACAGCCTTGCATGTCTAAAGCGGTGATATACGGACCGATTAAATTGCGAACGATTGTCAGATGTTTTCTTTCGCAGATTTCGGCTAATTTCCGATAAATAATATACAATTCCGACAGCGGTGTGCCGCCCATACTGTTGACGAAGGCGAGTACCGCGTCCCCAGGGGCAAAGGGGCGATCGCTCAGTGGCACCTCTACCCATTCTCCCGTTTTTCCATCCCACTCCCGTACCTGCCGCGAGTAGTCGGTATCTTCGATAATCGACACGGCGAGCATTTCGGCGATGTCATCGGCAGATTGCAGGGGCATTCGCTGCCGTCCCGGTTCTCCGTGGATCCCGATGCCGATTTCCATTTCTGTGTCGCCGAGTTCAAAGGTGGGAGACCCTTTGGCGGGTACGGTACATGAGGTTAAGGCAATGCCCATGCTGCGCCCGTTGAGGTTGACTTTTCGGCATAATTGTGCTATGGCTGGCAGGTCGTAACCGCGATCGGCAGCAGCGCCACAGATTTTTTCGGCAAGTACGGTGGTGCCAACCCCGCGCCGCCCTTGGGTGTAGAGGCTATCTTTAACGGCTACATCGTCGTCGATGAGAATATTGAGCACCGGAATATCTTCCGAGTGTGCCAATTCTGCGGCCATCTCGAAGTTCATCACGTCGCCGCTATAGTTTTTCACGATATTGAGCACTCCCGCACCGCCATGCACGGTTTTGGCCGCTTCTAGCATTTGGTCGGGGGTGGGGGAGGTGAATACTTCGCCAGGACAGGCAGCATCGAGCATTCCCCCACCGACAAATCCCCCATGCATGGGTTCGTGTCCGCTACCGCCACCGGAGATGATGGCGACTTTGTTGCGAATGGGGGCATCGGCCCGGTAGATGAAGTGGGGATCCAGGTGGACTTTGAGCCGGTCGGAATGAGCTAGTGCCATGCCTTGCAGGCTTTGGCGCACGAAGTCCTCCGGCTGGTTGATGAGTTTTTTCATCGCTTCAGGATAAGCTTGCGAAACTCCATAAGTGCATCATAGGACGCGCAGGATCCGAGATAGTAATTTGGGAAGGCCGGATTTTTGATGCAGGTAAGTTCAAACAAATTCTAACGTTAGCATCGTCAAAAGTTAGGACACGCCAATGGCGTCTTCCTACTGAAAGGGGGACAAAATTGTAGGTTTTTAAATTGTCTCAACGCTGTGGCAATAAATGACGCTTCCTGAGTCACGCAGAGCAGCTCCAATCATTTGAATCCTAAACGATATCGCCTTCTCAATATGGCTCCAAAAACCGCTTGCCATTAAAGTGAATCATGTGAGTTGGCTCGTCAACCCACACTTCTGTCTCCCAAGAAATTTCCTGTAGGTACTTCTTCATATCGTTGCGATTCCGAAAAGCAGTAACAAATACCAGATGGGCTTTTGAATTGCCAAACAAAATCTTAAGTTCATTTAGGCGCTTTGGATCGATCGGGCCATGAGTCGTCACAGCTTCGACAAGTACGAGCCAATTTTTCTGTTGATAGTAAACCACAACATCGGGCATTTTCCCATGACTATCAATCGTGACTCCTAATTTTTCCAGTGCCTTTATCTCGAAATGAATCCCTTTATCAGCAGCATCACCTACATATATCAATTTTCCGTCGGGAGTGAAGAGAGAGCAGAAATCCTTGATAATCTTATCAATCAGCAGGTTTTGTCCCCCAGGGGACAAGTAAAAGCTCTTTCCTGAAGGTAAATTTACAGGAATACGAACCATCTCTCGTTCCTGAGCATAGCGCTTTTTGAGGGTTTCTAAAGATTTTAAATATTTTTTCAGATTCTCAGTCCATCCATCCGTATCATAGCTTTTAAGTAACTCTAACGTGCTTTCCTCAATTTGATAGACTGTGTGCGGGCTGTTTAGCGGTCTTGAATAATCGTCTGGGTTACGAATCACAATCCCTGCCTCTACAAATTGATGAATAGTTTGGCGACGAAACGTCTCGCGAGTGTTAGGTTTATAGTTCTTTTCATAAAACTTCGCAATGAACTCCATTATTGGAGTGATTCCCAGCAGTGGACAACCAGCATCAGACCAACGATCTCTCGGCTTTAGATCGAGTAGAGCCAGCAAAGTTAGAGCAGAGCGATCGTTTTGCTGAGGACTGGGTAAACCAATCTTGCTGAGTATTCCCTTAGTTTCCTCAACTTTTTGAGGCAATTTATCTTCAAAAGAATCGCTTGGTCTAGACATTTTAAAGGAACTCCTTCATGAAATTAAAAGATAGCTGTATAGGTTGCTCAGGTTGGGGGTGGTTTTCTGATGACGCGCTTTCTCTCTTTTCTAAACACTCCTTCACCCTCATCGCTAATGCCTTTGCCAGAATCGGAGGCACGGCATTTCCAATTTGCTGGCATTGACTTTTTTCGGTTCCTTGAAATTCAAACCAATCGGGAAAACTTTGCAACCGCGCACCTTCACGCACGGTTAATCTGCGCCGGCGTCCGTCGGGGAGGCGAATCCGCAGCATATCGCCGGTTGGGGCGCTGAGATTGCGACAGGTGACGGTTCTGGCGGGGACATCTAAATGCAAATCTCTCGGTTTGACGCATTTGGATGCTTTTTCGTATTTCTTCACATATTCATCCATGCTTGGCGTCAAGAATTTTGCAGTTTCCGATGCCCTAAATGCCAATTCGCTGAGGGCTTCTCCTGCGGTGTAAGGATGCGATTTGTAGGCTTTTTTCGGCCATTTCCATCCGCCTTGGTGGGCGATGCAAAATAATCGCTGTCTCCGCTGGGGCACGCCATAGTCGGTGGCGGTTAAAATGTCCCATTCGACGAAATAATCCAGGGTTTGCAAGGCGATCGCAATTTCCTCAAAGTAGGTTTTGTTGCGAAACAACATCCCGCGCACGTTCTCAAAAATCGCGATTTGAGGCCGATATCTTTTGACGGCGTTAATAAAAATTGGAAATCCATCGCGACTGTCTTTCAATCCTCGCTGATGTCCGCTGACGCTAAAAGGCTGACAGGGCGGCCCGCCAATAATGACTACCGGATTTTCTGGAAATTCGGTGTCGGGAGTTAGAACCATTTCATGGCAATCGGTGCGGAGATTTCGCCGATAAGTGGCACAGGCATCTCCTTCCATTTCATAACCAATGGTTCTAAATCCGGCGGCTTCAAACCCGAGGGCAAATCCACCACATCCGGCAAATAAATCGATAACTAACAGTTGGTTATCTTGGTTTTGGGGAAGCTGTAATTCTCTGTGAATAAAGTCTAAATACGGGGGATTTTTCCGGTTCATGGAAGTTGAAAGTTACAAAAAAGCCTGCAGGGGATTTTGCCTCCGGTTTGTGGGGAGGCGGTAGCTCAGAAGAGGCGTTCCCAGGCAGGTGTCTGGGAACGAGTCAGACGGAGGAAAGCTTACCCTGGGGCAACTTCTTTTCGCCACTTTTTTTCTGCGTTATGGTTCACATGTCCACGGAAACTGTTACGGCGGCAACGGCAATGAACATGTCGTCGTTTTTATCATTTAAAGCAGCGATCGCCCGTCCCTGAGTCACCATTCCTCCCGCTTCGAGGGTGAGGGTTTTGCGCCCAAAGGGTAGCACTGCTAGCACGTCTTCTTCGCGCACTTTTTCGGGATGGGGAACGGCAACTTGCACTTCCACTATCATGTCATTGGGATCGCTCAAGCCGGCGACTTCCCACACGCCCGGTAAGGCATTATGGGCGATCGCATTGCGAACCGCTCGTGCCGCCGCAACGGTGGGTTCTTGCCCATGTTGGTCTATTCCCATTCCCATTTCGATAATTAACCGTTTGCGAACCATCTTTTATTCCTTAATGTTGACAATTTTTAGCTTATCTTTCCAGGATATCGGTAACTGTATCTTTTGGGTTTTCCCGTCAGTTTAACTCTGATTGTTTCTCGAAACAGTCATTGACATTTGCCGATTTTTATGCGATCGTTAATTTTATCAACTTTGGTCATTATTTATTGTGCCGATTTCTTCGGGGGAGGCTTTGCGTCGGGGAAAGCGTTCCCAGCACGATCTGGGAAGGAGAACCGAAGGAAATGATGCAAATTTTTTGGCATCAGCGATCGACTATTTTAATTGGTTTATCATGTCTGCTTCGCTCCAGTAAGAAGAAACCTGTTGGATTTTTTCGGAGTCGTTGATGTCAAAGACGCTGATGCCTTGGGTGGTGCCGAGTTTGCCATTATTTGCCACGCCGCGCATGGTCCATTGAACGGCGGCCCCATTGCCTGCTACAAAGATTTTATCGGCGGTGACGTCCAGTTTTTGGAAGATCTGCGACAACAGGGCGAAAAATTTCTCCGAGTCTTGATGGACTTTATTGGGGGGATTGCCTACCGGATCGTAAATCACGGCGTCTTCTGCAAAGATGTCGAGCCATCCTTGGGGATTCATGGTGCCCATGTGGGTAAAGTAAGCTCGCACGAGTTGCTCGATCGCTTCGGGTGACATGCTGTGATTCTCCTGGTTGTCAATTTTTTTTACTTTATCAGATTGCGATCGCCATGGGAGGCTTTTTTATATTTTGTAACAATTTTTTGAGCGGGCGGTGGCATCCGAGAAAACACGGGGGATACAGGGGCGATCGCGATCGGAAAATGCACCCCTGCCATTTTTCCCCTTTCGCCCCATCGAAGGGGAGGTTTTATGTCATAAAAAACGGTTGGGCAAACCCGGTTTACCCAACCGAAAAAGATAACAAACAGTGGGATTAAATCTTTCCCTATCCTTTAGAGGAAGGAGAGTAAATTACACCCTGGTGCAGGGGAATTTTAACGATAAATTCCGCCCCTCGTCCGGCTTCGGAAATGCAGTGGATTGTTCCGCCATGTTTTTCTACGACAATTTGATGAGAAATCGCCAAGCCGACGCCAATTCCTTTTTGGTTTTGTTTGGTGGTAAAAAATGGGTCGAAGATTTTGGATTGGATATCTCGCTCTATCCCGCTGCCATTGTCGCTAATGCAAATCGCCACTTGATGTTCCTCTGCTTTTTCAGTGCGAATGCGAATGGTGGGCGCGGGGGTAGAGGAATTGCCTTCATCGGTTTTCGGGGTGCGATCGCCCACTTTTCCATCGCCATTCCGTTGCGATTCTAAGGCATCGATGGCGTTGGATAAAAGATTGATAAACACTTGGTTCAGGTGTCCCGGATAGCACTCTACTTCGGGCAGTGTGCCATATTCTTTGATGACTTCAATTCCCCGGCGACCAGTTTTTCCTTTCAGGCGATGCTGTAAAATCAGCAGGGTACTATTCAGTCCCTCGTGAATGTCCACCGGTTTGAGTTCGGATTCTTCCAGGCGGGTGAAGTTTCGCAGGGCTTGAATGATGTCGCGAATCCGATTGGCACCCACTTTCATCGAGGAGAGCATGCGGGGCAAATCTTGAATGATGAATTCTAAATCCATCGCTTCTAACTCTTCGGCGATTTCCGCTTCGGGGTGGGGATAGTGTTGCTGATAAAGGTAAAGTAAATTCAGCAAGTCTTTGGCGTAGCTTTCCGCATGGGTGAGATTGCCGGAAATGAAGTTAATGGGGTTGGTAATTTCAGCGGCGATACTGCCGACTAATTCCCCCAAGTCGGACATTTTTTCTTGCTTGATAAGCTGGGTTTGGGTGCGCTGCAGCTCTTGCAGGGCTTTGGCAAGTTGTTGGGCTTTTTCTCGCTCTCTGGCGTCGGATTCGCGCAAGGCTTCGTTTAAGGTAGCGAGTTCTTCGGCTTGACGCAACACGATGCTGACGATCGCATTTTTCAGTTCGAGGGCGGCGTTAATTTCACAATTCTTCCAGGGTAGGGAAGTTAATTTGACGATTTCTTTCCACAACTCAAACGATTTCCGAGGATGCAGTCGAGAGGTTTCGCGATCGCCGATTTCCCAGGGTTGATTCGGATTGCCGGCCCACTGCACGGTTTGAATGACTTCTGGGCGAAACCACAAGACGTAATTGCTCTGGGCTTTGGAGATGTAAACGGCGAGCAATCCACTGGCAATATCTTTATACTCCTGGGCTTCGGGATAAACTTGGGGCAAGGAGGCGGTGGAATACAGGATTTCGCTGTCTTGGCAATCGAGCCAGTGGATTAATTTGTGGATGGCTTTTTCCGTGGGTGTTTTGCCAATTAAGGTACAGTTACCTTTAAAAACAATGGCGGCTCCTTGGGCGTTTACCACATCGAGCAAGTTGGGTTTAAACTTTATCAATCCGTCAATAAAGTCCTGCTCGCGGGACATGTATTCTAACAACTTGGCGTTGGTGGATTTTAACTTAATCCGATATTCGTAGTCTTTGTTTTCTTCTTTGGAAGGCAGCTCTACGGACATTACTTTGCCAAAAAATTCGCAGGCTTTGCGAACTTCATAGGATACGTATTTCGGGGAGTTATGATGACAGGCAACCAATCCCCAGAGTTTCCCTTCTTTCATTATCGAGATGGACATCGACGCGCTGACGTTCATGTTTTGCAGGTACTCGATATGACAGGGAGACACGCTTCGCAATACGGCGTAACTCAAATCGAGGGGGCTTTTGGTGAGGGAATTGATTGTGGGAACAATGGCAACGGGTTTGTAATTGACGTCGGCAATTAATCGCAACCAGTTTTTGGAATACAGTTCTCTGGCGTGCGGTGGAATGTCTTCGGCGGGATAGTGCAGTCCCAACCAGGAGGTGAGTTCTTCGAGTTTATCTTCTGCTAAAACGGTGC
Source organism: Phormidium sp. CCY1219 (assembly GCF_055795085.1). Lineage (NCBI taxonomy): Bacteria > Bacillati > Cyanobacteriota > Cyanophyceae > Oscillatoriales > Oscillatoriaceae > Phormidium > Phormidium sp. CCY1219. The sequence goes on from NZ_JAYFEQ010000292.1 coordinate 13,496, forward strand.
CATGTCCCTGTTTGTTGAAGCGATAGAGCATTACGCGGTCAAAGCCGGTAATGTTTCGCACTTCTTTGACGAGAAGCTGACAGAGGTTTTGGAAGTCGGGGGCGTTTTGAATTTTGGAGGCGGAGGCTTCTACGAGATTGTAAAAACTGAGAAAGCCAAGGGTTTTGGGAGAAAGAGCTGGTTCGAGTTCGAGGATGAAAAGCCCTTGGGGCGATCGCTGCACGATGCCGTCAAAATAGAGGGTTTCTCCTTCGCTTTTTATCGAAATCTTTAAGGGATTTACCGGTTGGAGGTTATGGTGAAATAAACACTCTTTTAGGGTCTCGATTTGCGTCTCATCGAGCAGTTGATTGAGGTTTTGCCCGAGGAGGTCTTCGGGATGTCGGCGGAAGACTTTCCATGTATTGTGGCTGACTTGCAATACATCAAGCTGGTCAGATAAAACAAACAGGATTCCGTGGGGTTGAATCAACCCGGGAGTGTGAATTGGTTCTTTCTGGTATTGGGTTAAATTTAAGGTTGGGAATTTCATCATGTCCTTACTCCGAATTTGTTCGTCTGAGGTTGCAAAAATAGGAAGGGGAGGGAAAAAGATTTGCGATCGCTTCTTTCGAGTTGTTTGACTGAACTGTATTTTGCTTCTATCGCTCGACCTCGCCCCCATTCCTGGGGGTGATGTAAGGTAATTACCCCAAAGAAAATCTCAAATTTGTCTTCCTAAAATACTGGCTGTTCTTATAGAATCACCTTTGACGCACTCGTACCTCCTAACCCCCTGGCAACATCTAGACGTTCCCTTCGGTGGACGTGACATTGACTGACTACTTTCCAGCGGCTGGGTTATTCCTTGCCCCGTGAGGGAGGCGAGAGTCTCTACCTTAGCAAGCTCGAAAGTAGAACTGATTATAATTGTGACGCAATTGCTCCATTTTTAACATTTTCTTTGACTTTTTGTAACAACTCTTAATATTTTGGAAAAATCCCCAGTCAGGGAAAATGGGCGGGTGGATGGATGAGGATGCCGTGGGTTGAAAGGGGCAAGGGAAAAAGGATGGGAGGGGCTGGAACAGTAACGGTGAATTAATCCCGGATTTTTTCTGGCAGATACGCTTTGACGGCGGCGGCGGAATCGAGTTGCAAGACGGCGGCGGCGATCGCTTCTGCCCGATCCACTGTCAACCGGGAAATTACGGACTTAACGCCGGGAATCGCCGTGGGATTCATGCTCAATTCATCTACCCCGAGTCCGAGCAATATCGGGGTTGCTTCGGGGAAGGCGGCTAATTCCCCACAAACGGCAACTTTGATTTTCGCATGATGAGCGGCTTGCACGGTGCGGGCGATCGCGCGCAATACGGCGGGTTCGAAAGCATCGGCGAGGTGTGCGACTTTCGGGTGAGTGCGATCGGCAGCGATCGCGTATTGACTCAAGTCATTTGTGCCGATACTGAAAAAATCAACTTCCGGGGCTAAGCGATCGGCGATTTCCACGGCGGAGGGAACTTCGATGGTAATCCCGACGCCCATGCCTTCGTCAAACCTAATTCCGTGCGATCGCAGTTGCTCTTGCACTTCGGCGAGAATCTGCTTGGCGGCGCGAAGTTCACAGAGTAAGGCAATGGTGGGAAACATCACTTGCACCGGATAGCGATGACTCACGCGCAAAATCGCCCGCAACTGGGTTTTCAGCAATTCGGGAAACTCCAGCAACAGCCGAATTCCGCGCAGCCCGAGGAAGGGATTGGCTTCCGGTTCTAAGTCCAAATAAGGCACCGGTTTGTCCCCGCCAATATCTAAAGTGCGTATCGTCAGCGGTTTTTCCTCGAGGGTGGCGGCGATCGCTTGGTACAAATCTACCTGTTCTTCTTCGCTGGGCGGATGAGGGCGATCGAGATACAAAAATTCGGTTCGCAATAACCCCACGCCATCGGCACCCATGTCTAATGCGGCTTTTGCCCCGGCAACTCCCACAATGTTCGCTTGAATGCCGATCCGCCTTCCGTCGGCAGTTTTCGTCTGGCGCGGTAATTTGGCGGTAGCGGCTTTGGCGGCAAGTTTGTCTTGCAGTTGCGCGATGCGATCGGGCTGCGGTTGTACCCACACTTGCCCGGTTTCTCCATCTAAGGCGATCGCCGTCCCTTCGGTTAACCGCGCTAGGGATGCACCAATGCCCATCACTGCGGGTATTCCCAGGCTTCTTGCCAGGATGGCGCTGTGGTTGTTTGCTCCCCCCACGGCGGTACAAATGGCTCGCACTTTCTCGGGATTCAGTTGCGCCACTTCTGAGGGTTTCAATTCTGGGGCTACCAAAATTCCCGGCTGGGGTAATTCGAGGGAAATTCCCCTCACATCAATGAGCAATCGCAACACCCGCAGTCCCACATCTTTCACATCGGATGCTCGGCTTTTCAGGTAAGGATCGTCTAAGGCTTCGTAATCTGCTACTATCTTATCGATCGCCTGTTTCCAGGCTGCTGCTGCACTGTAGTGATGCTGGAAAATACACTCTCGCGCAATTTCAAGCAAGGCGGGGTCTTTTAAAAACAGTTTGTGGGCGGCAAAAATTCCGGCGTCTTCGCGATTGGCAATTTTGTGCCCTAACACTTGGATTTGCCGTCGGGCGGTTTGAATGGCAAAGTGCAGTTGTTGCCATTCGTCTTCCGGATTGTCTCCTTGGAGGTGAGTTACATCTGGTATCGCGGGTTCGTAGCGCACGACTGGGGCGATCGCAATCCCGGGAGATACCGGAGTCCCTCGGATTTCGTCGCTTTGCACTTCCCCAGCGGCGATCGCTGGCTGTTGGGTCTTCGGTGCTGGTTTCTCGCTTTCGCCAAATCGATTTTCCACTAATTCCTGCAAGGCGGCTAGGGCGGGTAATGCATCTTTTCCTCGGGCGGCGATCTCGATTTCATCTCCCTGTCTCACCCCCAAGGTGGTGACTTGATTGATGCTTTTGGCATTGATGGCTTGCGTGTCTTTGCTGCAATTTCGCAAGCTTATCTCACAGGAAAATCGATTGGCGATTTGCACCAATTTGGCGGCGGGGCGCGCGTGTATTCCCAAGGTATTCAGGACCGGTAGGACGATTTCGTGGCGGTTGGAAGGGGGGCGATCGCCCTGCTGGGTTTGCTCGGGTTCCGAGGAGGCGGTTGGGGGGGCGCTGGCTTTGATTTGTGAGGCTTTCGGGGCGATCGCTTCTCGGGCTTCGGCGATGACGCGATCGAGAGTCGCACCGCCTGCGGCTTGCACCACCGCCGCGATCGCTCCTTCTACTAATGGCGCTTCGCACAATATCACGTTTGACCTTTTATCTGGCTCTACAAATTCCAGCGCCATTTCCGCACTCATCACGGCGCTACCCAAATCCATCAATACCACTACCCCGGTGTCATCATACAGGGATTCGATCGCCTGGTAAACCTGCATCGGATCGGTGCCGAATGGGTTCTCTGGGTCGTCGATTCCGGCGGCGATCGCGATCGGTACCGGTTCGCGCGCCATTTGCGCCGCTAATTCGCGCACGCCTGCTGCCAGTTTGGCACTGTGAGAAACAATAACAATTCCAACCATAGTTCTTTTTGCCTAATAAAATTTATTTGTGAACTGCGCTCGATTGCCGTTATATCATATCCGCTAAAAAGCCGATTGAAAGCGCAAAATTGAAATCTCTCCTTGGCTTTTTTTCCTCCGCTTTCTTGCACTCATTCTTTGCACAGCTCTTCCTCCGGGCGTCATAGAAATTTGCACCCCATTTCAGTTGAGGCCGATTTTCCCTTATTTCACTCGTTACTGTTGCCTCCGCGATCGTCATCATTCTACCCCACCCGCAGCCCGAAGTTATCCGGTTTCCCGACTTTGGCTGAGGATACGGAAGGGTTTGCTTTTTCGTCTTATTTTTAGGGGGTGATGAACGCTTTTCATACATTCGCCCGATTTTCTCATTTTTTTCTATTTTTACTGTTTTATCAATTTAGCATAGACTGAGATTAATTGTAAGGGATTTTTGGGGAAATTTCCGGTGGGATTCCCTGGAAGGCAGCGGGTTGGCGGTGTTTTCCGGGAGTGACCCGCCACCGTTCCCCGAACCGGAAGCCCGCCTTAGCGCTGAATGCTGGGGTCTCTATCCCAGGGATGGGGGAGGGTTTTTTTAATGGCGATCGCGGAAAAACTGATATTGCTCCTCGCTAATGCGATCGCGGCGATAAAGGGTTTCGGCAATTTCTGAAAGCGTTAACACCGAATGCGCTCGATATCCCTGCTTTCTCAATCTATCCTTAACCCCTTTTTCGTGGTTGATGAACACCACAATATCTTTGACCTTTAATCCGGTGGATTCCAGCTTTTGCGCCCCTTCGATGACGCTGTTTCCGCTAATTAAAATATCATCGACGACGACCACGGTTTCGCCGGGATTGTAATGCCCTTCTACTAACCGACGAGTTCCGTGGGCTTTCACTTCTTTGCGCGGGAAAATCATCGGGGAATTCAGACGCAAAGCGAGTCCGGTGGCGGTAGGCAGGGAACCGTAGGGAATGCCGGCAATGCGATCGAATTGTAGTGGTTCTAGAATCTCGGCATAGGCGGCGATAATCTTGTCGAAAATTTGGGGATTGGAGATGATTTTTCGCAGGTCGATATAATAGGGAAATGTGGCTCCAGAGGCTTGCACGTATTCGCCAAACATGATGCAGTCAATGTCATATAATTGCAAAATCAGCTCGGCATGCGGGTTGCGATCGCGGGCGCTGACATCGGGCAACCATACCGGGCAGGCTTGCGCCTCTTGGGCAATGCGATTTCTCACTCTGTTGATAATCTCGTTCAGTTCTTGGATGCCGGTGGCGGGGTTATCCTGGGTTAAAATGTCTTGGGGTACTGGCACAATTAACCCGTTGCCGCTGGCGGTTAGCCCTGCTGTGAGAAGAGTGCTTAAATCCCCGCCTTCCGCCCAGATACTCCGCGCTAAAATTAACCGTTCTGGCGCGATGGTTCGCACTCGCCCGAGGACGTCTGGCGCAGTAGTTCCCACTTCTAGGGCTACTTGTTCTGGAGTACCCCACCGTTGCGCTTCTTTCACCACTTGCAGGTAAAGCGGATCGCCGGTTTTCGGATAATGCTGCAAGCATAAGGCGGCGGGGTTGGAAGTGTGACAAAGCACAACTATCCCTTTGTCGGGATAAAGCAAAAACGGCGCGGCTAAGTCTTGCCCGGGATAGGCACTCACGGTGATAGCATCTACCTGCCAGGTCTCGAAGGCGCTTTGGGCTAACACCGTGCTACTGTTGAGGTCGGAGTGTTTGGCATCTAATATGACCGGGATGTGCGTCGGGATTGCCGCTAAGGTGCGATCGAGCAGATCCATGCCCGAGGCACCCAAGGCAGTATAAAATCCCAGGCTCGGTTTGTAGGCACAAACCACTTCGGCGGTTTGCCGGATGGTAAATTGCATCCATTCGCTTAATTGTTCCCCCAAACGCTTTGCTGGATCCCGGAAACGGGGGGGCAAGGCTTCCGGATCCGGGTCGAGTCCCACACACAGAAGGCTGTGGTTTCGCTCGATCGCAGACAGCAGTTTATCCCTAAAGTTCATCATCCTTTTACTCTGCAAATGGTCTCGCCAATCGAGGGGTATGGCTGAAATTCGCCGATTGGCCAAGTCCTGGATTCGGATAAAGTTGGCAACTGGCAAATGGCCTATCCCCGATAACCTCAGCGACAGACGAGGAATGTCGATCGCTGGATTTGTAATAGCTTAATTAATTTATCGGTTTTTGGCAGCAAAATTGTCGCCTTGGCTTCGGATTTGTCCCCTTGAAGCGAAAGTTGCGCTGCGACCCGCCGATTTCGGCTAAACTGAATGAAGTTGCGTTGAATGGACGATCGCCGCTATGAACACTTCGGAAAACCTGGGCAAATATCTCACTCTCGAGGCGTTTTGTACTTGTACCCAAACCTATGCCAAGTATCGCGATCGCATCGACCCCTACCCGCAAAACCCAGAAAGCTTGCGGGCAATTTCCGCGTTAATCCACCATCTCCTCGACCCGATTATCGATGAATTTGGCTGGGATAATTTTCGCCTCACTTATGGCTTTTGTTCCAAAGATTTAAAACGATTCCTGGAAAAAAAAGACCCGGTAACCGGCGAGAAAAACGGTCGCGTCGCCCCTAACCTGGATCGGCACATGGCTCACGAAACCAATAAAAACGGCAACTATTACTGTCCCCGATTGGGCGCGGCTTGCGATTTCGCGATCGCGGGTCACTCCAGTGCTGAGGTCATTGAGTGGATTTTAACCCAACAGTTGCCCTTCGAGTCCATTTACTTTTATGGCCGCGATCGCCCCTTGCACATTAGTTACGGCCCGCAACACAAGCGCGATATCTGGACGTTTAGCGCCCAAAACCTACCCACTAAAAAAGGCATCGAGCCTTGGCTGGCATTGGCCAAAAAAATTCCCTAACTTCTCGGAAAAAGGGTTGACAATCGCGGCCACTTGGGATATTCTATTATCGTGGGAATAGATGCGGCAATATATATAGGGGTTTTCAAGCCTCGGCAACAGGATTCGGGGGAACTTACGGTCTCCCGGATCCGCATCGTTGACCGATTCGCTCCAATACCGCTACGGGAAACTTAGCAAAGCGTAACATTTCCGCCCCCGATTTCTCCCCCAAAATTGCGATCGCCGCGATACAATATAGCAGGGCGTACAGCTACCCACTGCTTGCGCCTAGAACTGATTGGGAAAACCTGCCATGTTTTGGTTGTTTTTAGCCTTCTTCGTCTTGCTGCTCATTTCTGCCACCCCCCTCCTGGGCACCTTTAACGTGCGCTGGTCTTTTGAAATTATGATTGCCCTGTTTGGCATTTTCTTCGTGGGAGGATGGGTATTGTTATTTTGTTATCCGCTATTCAATTAACCCCCCGCAAACCATAATCCCGCCAGCGGAACGCTGACGGGACTGAGTAGCATATGGGGTTCGGATAGAAATCCACGGCGAATATAAGCGGTTAATCGGTTGCCGTGGTTGTTAGATAAGCACCTGGCTGCGGGTGCGCGCTTTCACTCTATCTCTACGGTAGCAAACTGGCGAGGGAAAGGGGTCTGTCCCCGGGCAGAAACCCCCCTCTGTCTTCTGTGAGAGTTATCGGGACAAGTCACTCTCTTTCCAGATAGAGATGAACTGGCGATCGCAATTGTTCCAACTCGCGCCACAGTTCAGCAACAGCGAATCGAAATTTTGCCGAGAATTTGTATGCGGAAATATTAAAAGCGCGATTGGGGCAAGTGAGTTGGTGGAGATAGGGGCGATCGCGGGTGTTTCACTTAGTGTGAAAGCTCGCGACACAAAAGAGAAGACGCGGTAGTGCCGCGTCCCTAGGGTTTTGCTCAACTGGAGCGGATTGCGCGGACTGATGCGAGGACTATTTACTTACAAAGGATCGATTATATGGAAAATGCAAACTGGAATGGGGGATGCTGTCTTTGCTCCTCTGTATCAAGTCCTCAAGCAACGGGGCGTTAAGTTTAAATTTTTCCACAAAGTAACCAACCTCGGACTCGACGCCGATAAAAAAGCGATCGCCACCATCACTATCGCTCGTCAAGTCAACCTCAAAAGCGAAGAATACCAACCCCTGATTACCGTCAAAGGCTTGCCCTGCTGGCCCAGCGAACCTCTCTACGACCAAATTGAAGGTGGCGAATCACTTAAATCCGTCAACTTAGAATCTTTCTACAGCAGCCATGTGGATGTGGGGTCAGAAACCCTAACCTACAAAGAGGATTTCGATCGCGTGGTACTCGGCATCCCGGTGGCCTCCTTCCCCTATATTTGTCCCGAATTGCTAGAAGCGAACCAAAAGTGGCGAGACATGGTTTATCAAATCAAAACCGTTCAAACCCAATCGTTGCAGGTTTGGCTCAAACCAGACAATGCAGGATTGGGATGGCCTTTATGGATGAAACAAAACCCAATTGTGGATACCTATCTCGAACCCTTCGACACCTGGGTGGATATGAGTCAGGTACTATGTCGCGAATGCTGGCCTACCACTCACGATCCAAATCAAGTGGCTTATTTTTGCAGCGTCCTTCCCGGTCCCGACTTGCCTCCTCCTCCCACACAAAACCACTTTCCCACTCAAGCGATGAACCAAGCCAAAGCAAATGCTCTCAATCTGCTTGAACAAAACATGAAGGATCTGTGGCCGAACGCTTACGGAAAGGAGGGCTTCAACTGGAACCTCGTGGTGGATCCAGAAAATCGTCAGGGGAAGGAACGGTTAAACGCCCAATATCTGCGCGTGAATGTCGATCCCTCAGAGCGCTACGTCCTCGCCGTAGCGGGTAGCTCTCAATATCGACTCAAAACCGATAAATCGGGCTTTTCCAACCTTTATCTCACTGGTGATTGGATTGACAACGGCTTCAATTCGGGGTGTGTTGAAGCCGCAGTGATGTCGGGAATGCAAACTTCCCGAGCGATTTGCGGCTACCCGCAGCAGATTGTCGGCGAAGATTTTTAAACCTTCCGCATTCCAGTTCGTTCGACTCCTCACAACCAAGGTTCTATTCATTTCATCAACTCTGCCATTTGATAGGTAACGATCTATGACCCTCGTACTTCCCGGCTATACCATTCGCGCTTTGCTTTATGAAGGCCCTCATACCACTGTTTATCGAGCCACCCAGGAGGACGAATCCCTGTCCGTGATTCTGAAAGTCTTGCAAAAAGAATATCCGACGCCCACAGAAATCGCTCAATTCAAACAAGAATATCACCTGGTTAAAAATTTAGATAATCCGCGAATTGTTAAGGCTTATCGATTAGAAGCGTATCAAAATACGTTGGTTTTAGTTTTAGAAGATTTCGGCGCAGAATCCCTGGATATTTTTTGAGAAAATCGCCGCCTAGAACTGCTGGATTTTCTCAACATTGCCATTGAGCTAGCCGCTTGTTTAGAAGACCTTCACCAGCATCAAATCGTTCATAAAGACATCAAACCATCTAATATTACCATTAATCCAGAAAGCGGAGAAGTTAAATTAATCGATTTTGGGTTAGCGATCGCGATCGCAAGCGAACAACAAAATGTCACCACTCCTGATTTGCTAGTCGGCACTCTGGCTTATATGTCCCCGGAGCAAACCGGACGGATGAACCGTTCTCTGGACTACCGCACTGATTTTTACTCCCTGGGTATCACCTTCTATGAAATGCTCACCGGCAAGCTCCCTTTTGATGCCAGTGATGCAATGGGATGGGTTCATTGTCATATTGCCGTGGAACCCGTAGCCCCTGAAAAGCTCGACCCCAGCATTCCCCAACCGATATCCGATATCGTAATGAAGCTACTGGAAAAAACAGCAGAAGCACGATATCAAAGTGCAGTTGGACTGAAAACCGACTTAAAAACCTGTCTCGAACGATTGCAAAAAACCGGGAAAATTGAAAGCTTTCCCCTGGCTCAATACGATTTCACAGGTCAGTTACTTATCCCACAAAAACTCTACGGTAGAGAAAGGGAAGTAGACGCACTGAGCGAAGCATTTAATCGGGTTACTGAGGGAAGAACTGAACTGATGCTGGTTGCGGGGTACTCGGGAGTCGGAAAATCTGTTTTAGTGCAGGAACTTTACAAGCCCTTGGTGCAGCAGCGGGGTTATTTTATCTGGGGAAAATTCGACCAGTTTAAGCGCAACGTTCCCTATAGTGCGCTGATTCAAGCCTTCCGGGACTTAGTACGGCAACTGCTCACTGAAAGCGAAGAAGCGATCGCCACTTGGAAAGAAAAGCTGCAAGCAAACCTCGGGCCAAATGGGGCAGTCATTATTGATGTGATTCCCGAAGTCGAGTTGCTGGTTGGCAAGCAACCGGAAGTGCCTCATCTCGGCCCGAGTGAATCTCAAAACCGCTTTAATTTAGTGTTTCAAAAATTCGTTAGCGTTTTTACCCGTATCGAACACCCCCTCGTTCTGTTTCTCGACGACCTCCAATGGGCAGATTCAGCCTCCCTCAAACTACTCCAACTGCTGCTCGTCAATGCTCGAAAACAGGCATTTTTATTAATAGGTGCTTACCGCGATAATGAAGTAGTTTCCGCTCACGCTTTGACGCAGACTCTCCAGGTCATTCAAACCAGCGCAACTCGCATCAATCAACTGCAACTCCAGCCTTTATCCCTGCATTGTATCAGTCAATTGCTGGCGGATAGTCTCCATTGCTTGCCCACAAGCATTCAATCCCTAGCAAAACTGCTCCTGGAAAAAACGGATGGAAATCCCTTCTTTTTAACGTAAATTTTGCAATTAATCTATCAAAAAAAAACTGCTTTACTTTGATTGGAACGAGCTACACTGGTGCTAGAATTTAGAAGGCATAAAAACCTTAGAACATTCTGAAAACGTCATTGAAATAACCGCCAGCAAAATCAAACAACTTTCCCAACAAACGCAAGAGATGTTACAACTCGCTGCTTGCATTGGCAATCAGTTCGACCTAAAAACCCTCTCCACGGTTTCCCAACAATCTCCCGCCACCGTTGCCCGAGAACTGTGGTTACCCCTGAAAGTCGGCCTGCTCGTTCCCCTGAATACGGCTTATAAATTTACTCACGTTTTGGACGAACTGGAACGGGAATTAGTAGACTCTATAGACCTGAAGCTTGAATATAAGTTTTTGCACGATCGCGTCGCCCAATCTGCTTATTCCTTAATTCCCGCTTCTCGCGAAAAAGAAATTCACCTGAACGTGGGCAGGCTTTTATTAAAAAATACACCCCCGTCAGACCTGGAAGATAAACTCTTTGAGATTGTTAATCTCCTCAACATTGGCTCAGAACTGGTGGATGACCCCCAGGAGTGCGATCGGTTAATAGAACTCAATTTAATGGCGGGTCGAAAAGCAAAAGCCAGCAACGCTTATGAGGCAGCCATTAGCTATTTGGCCACCGGGATAGACTTGCTCTCGCCCAATAGCTGGGACACTCAATACTCCCTCGCCCTCGATTTATATGTGGAAAGAGTCGAAGCGGAATTTTTAAATACCAATTTTTCTCAAGCCGAAACTTTGGCCGATCTCGTTCTCGATCGCGCCAAAACTTTGCTCGATAAAGTCAAGGTTTACGAACTCAAAATACCGTTTTACATTTCGCAAAACAAAATGCAGCAGGCGGTAGATACCGCTCTGTCCGTGTTAAAATTGCTCGGTATTTCTCTGCCTCAAAAACCTAACTCCCTGCAACTCGGTGTTGGATTAATCCGCACCAAATTAACCATCGGTCGAAAATCTCCCTCGGATTTAGAAAATTTGCCAGAAATGACGGATCCCTACAAATTGGCAGCAATGCGGATCTCAGTTTCAGCCATTCCAGCTATCTACATGACCAATCCCGAACTGCTACCTTTGATTATCTTTACGATGGTCAATCTGTGCGTCAAATATGGCAATTCTTCCCTTGCCAGTTATGCTTACTGCATGTATGGACTCGCTTTATGCGGCCCGCTTGGGGATATTGAGGCAGGCTATCCGTTCGGACAATTGGCGCTGAGGCTTGTAGAAAAATTTGAAGCGAAGGAACTCAAGGCCAAAGTTTACACCGTTTTTAATATCTTTGTGCGTCACTGGAAAGAATATTTAGGGGAAACGCCTCCGGCGTTATTGGAAGCCATTCAAAGTGGATTTGAAACCGGAGATTTAGAATATACCGGCCACTTTTCTGCTTTTTACTGTTTGCATCACTTTTTTATGGGTAAACCTCTAGAGTTAGTAGAGGAAAAACTCAGGTATTACAGCGAATTAATGACAAAATTCAAGCAAGATTTTATCGTAGTTTATCTGACAATGTACCAACAACTTGTGGTGAATTTGCAAGAAGAATCGGAAGACCCTTGTAAATTAACGGGTGAATATTTTGATGAAACCGCATCCATGCCCATTTTGATTCAAACCGGCAATCGCTCCGCTTGTTTGTTTTTTTATGTGGCTAAAATTATCGTGCTTTATCTGTTGGGGGACTTTGCGGGGGCGGTTGAAAATTCCCGAAAAGCTACACCCTATCAAGATGCAGTGGCAGGTTTAACCCTGAGTGCCGAATACAATTTTTATTCTTCGCTATCTTTACTGGCACAGTATCCTCATGTTTCCCAGTTAGAGCAAAAGCAGTTTCTCAAGAAAGTAAATGCCAACCAAAAGCAAATGAAGAAATGGATGCATCATGCACCTGCGAACCACCAATACAAATACGAGCTTGTAGAAGCGGAAAAAGCTCGGGTTTTGGGATAAGCACTAGAGGCGATGGCACTTTATGACAAAGCCATTGAATCGGCGCAAGAGCGTGAGTGCCTTCGGGTATCGGCGATCGCCTGGGAACGAGCGGGAGAATTTTATTTAGCCCTAGGTCGGCAAAAAGTAGCTCAAACCTACTTAAAGGAAGCCCGCTATGCTTATCTGCGATGGGGTTCTACTCCCAAAGTTCGCGATTTAGAAGCTAAATATCCACAGGTACTGGACTCTATTTCTGCCAAGGGAACCGCCCAGGATGCTAGTAAATATTATGACTATTCTATCACTGGCTCTCGAGATTCACAAGCACTGGATCTGACAACTGTAGTCAAAGCATCTCAAGCCATTTCTGGAAAAATTAAATTCGCAGAACTCCTTGAAAGCTTAATGCAGTGTTTAGTGGAAAACTCCGGTGCCCAAAAAGCCTTTTTACTTTTATATGAAAAGGAAAAACTCAAAGTCAAAACCTCTATACAAGCGGGGGGAGAATTGATATCTGGGAAGTAAAGACGCAACAATATACCGAAAATATGCCGACTTCGGTTGTAAATTATGTGGCACGGACACAAAATGATGTTGTGTTAAATGATGCAACAAAAGAAGGGCTTTTTACCCAAGACAGTTACATTCTCCAAAACCAAGTTTATTCTGTCTTGTGCGCTCCAATTCTTCACCAAGGTCAGCTAAGGGGAATCGTGTATTTAGAAAATAATCTCACCACGGGAGCCTTTACACCAGAACGGCTCGAACTGGTCAAAATTATTTCCGCCCAAGCTGCCATCTCCCTGGAAAACGCCCAACTCTACCGTACCCTCGAAGATAAAGTCATCGAACGCACCGCCCAACTCGCCGCCGCCAACGAAGAAATTAGCGCTCTCAACGAGATGCTGAAATCGGAAAACCTCCGCATGAGTGCCGAACTGGACGTCACTCGGCAATTGCAACAGAAAATGCTACCGCGAGAGGAAGAATTGCAACAGATTCCCGACCTAGAAATCTCCGGATTTATGCAACCGGCAGAGGAAGTCGGCGGAGATTACTACGATGTCCTCAACTATGATGGACGGGTTAAAATTGGGATTGGCGACGTCACCGGACATGGATTAGAAAGCGGGATGTTAATGGTGATGGTTCAAACCGCCGTGCGAACTTTACTTGCCAATCAGGAAACCGATTATGTCAAGTTTTTAACTAGCATAAACCGCACCCTATACGATAACGTGGTGCGCATGAGGACGGAGAAAAACTTGACTCTGGCTTTACTTGATTATACTGATGGAGTGCTGCAGATTAGCGGACAACATGAAGAGATTATTGTCGTCCGGTCACTCGGCGAAATCGAGCGGGTTGATACGATAGATTTAGGATTCCCGATTGGGTTGGATCTCGAAATTACGGATTTTATCGCCCAAGCAGAAGTGCAGTTAAATCCCGGGGATGGTGTGGTACTTTACACTGATGGGATTACGGAAGCGGAAAATCTGGCTGGAGAACAGTATGGGTTAGAACGACTGTGCGAGGTGGTGTCGAAAAATTGGCACTTATCGGTTGAAGAAATCCGCCAGATGGCAATTAAAGACCTGCGCCGATTTATTGGGGAGCAAAAGGTGTTTGATGATATTACGATTGTGGTGTTGAAGCGACGGTAAGGCGTAGTGCGGCATCGGGTCGATCGCTTCTGCAATGCGCCGCCCTGTAGTTTTCATATTGTGTGAATGGGCGATCGCCCTATGCGATCGGGCGGTAGGGGTCCGGGATTGAAAACAGGGGTGACGCATCGGAGGTGGGGTTTCCCGGCGGTAGGGAAACCCGTTGGCGAGAGAAAAATTATGGAAAACTTTACCGAAACAATTTAAAGA